>NZ_JBDGML010000084.1:0-107193 GCF_057655195.1 Arthrobacter sp. Soil_N43 | reverse complement strand
CCGGCCGCCCGGCGTCGCCGCGCCAGCCGGCCGCACGCCGCTGACCCAGAACCTGATCAAAACCTGACCAGAAGGCCCCGCCGCCGATCGGGTCAGCGGAAGATGCTGTAGGGGCCCCATCCGCTGCCCACCTGCCGGCCGCCGGTGAACTGATTGGTGCCGAGGCTGTAATGGAACAGCCGCCCGTCGGCGGCCTTCGCCGTAAGCCCGCGCGTCCCCGAGCCCAGGAACCCGAACGAGGCATGGGACTGTGCGATGGCATTCCAGCCGTTCGCCAGCTTCCTCCTCGGCTCCGGCACGAACCTGGCCGCGCCGTCCGACCTGTACAGCAGGAGTTCGCCCGTTGACCTCGTGACCAGCAGGTCCTGCCTGCGGTCGTTGTCGAAGTCCGCCATGGCCAGCTTCATTCCCTGGAAGCCGAAACCGATGCGCTGCGGGGCGCCCAGTGCACCGCCGCCGGGGTTCGGGTAGTAGACCATGGTGCCGTCCGCTCCATACCCCACAACTCCCGGAAAGCGGTGCCCGTTATGCCACCTGCCCACCGTGATGTTCATGGTCTGCCAGCCGTTGGTTCCCACGATGATGGGGCTGAGGAATCCGCCGGAGCCCTTGCCGCGGTAGACCGTCAGCCTGCCGGTGTTCCATTGGGCGACGATGTCGTTGATTCCGTCGGCGTTCCAGTCCGCGACGAAGCCGGATTTCATGCCCGTCCATCCGGAACTGCCGATCTTCACGCGCGCGCCGAAACCGCCGCGGCCGTTGGCAGGATAGTTCCAGAGCGCCCCGCCGGGATCGGCGGCCAGCACATCGGCAGCGCTCCTGATGGTGGGCCTGAGCGAGAAGTACTGCTCCATCGTGGGGATGGCCCGGCTCTTCATGTCGACGGCCAGCGCAACCCCCACGTAGCGGAGGTGCCACGGCTCGTACGTGTACCCCGTGATGTGGGTATAGCCCTGCGGGTACCGCACAATGAACCCGTAGCGGTGCGCGTTGGCCGCCACCCAGCGTCCACCCGGGGTGTCCCCGAAGCAGGCCGTCAGCCCGCAGCCGCCGCCGACGTTCCCCACGTCCATGGCCAGGCCGGTCTGGTGCTCGCTGTAGCCGGGACGGGCAGAGATCTGGTCCGCGTACGCCTGGCCGTAGATCTGGACGTAGTAGTTGTACAGGTCACGCTGGGTGGCATAGGACCTGTAGCCGCTCACAACCTCCAGTGAATGCCCCGCAGCACGCGCTCCGGTGAAGAGCTGGTTTGCCGCCGTGGAGACGCCGCGCCGCAGAACGTGCCCGGTACCGTTCCATGACACCAAGTCCGGCGGAACGAACTGCAGCGGGTTCAGTGGCCGGGATTTATTGACCAGGACCCAGGGGTGGCTCGGAGTGGTCACAACACTCGTCGACAACTGCTCGCCTGACGGCGCTGCCTGGGCTGCCGGAGCACCGGCCAGGAACAAAGCAAGAACTACGACGGCGGCCGCGCACCGCCGGCCATACGCCCGCCACTGCATCCAACCAGAATCGCGCATGGCGGGCCCTTCCCCCTAGACGACGCTAGGTTAAGAGTACCCCGCGCGGCTGAGCTGCTAATGTGCGCGCGGAACCTTGAAGTGGGTTATTCGCGCGTCCTGGCCGTCCAGCTCCGCCCACGATTTTTCGGTTTCGAGGACGGTCAGTCCGCTGGTGGGAAAGCGCGTGGCGGCATCCATGTAGGCGTCGTGGTTCGAATCGCGGGACGCGAGGTGCATGGCGAGGTCCTGCACCCCGGGCATGTGGGAAATCACCATCAGCGTGGTGACAGTGTCCGGGACGTGGTTGATCACCGACAGCATGCGAAGCGCGGAAGCGCCGTAGAGCCCGTCCTCAAGTTTCGGCGTCGGAGCTTTGTCGCCCAGCTCGCTGCACACCCAGGTGCAGGTTTGCCTGGTCCGCAGGGCACTCGAGCACAGGATGAAGTCGGGGACGATGTTGTGCTTGACCAGCCATTTGCCCGCCAACGGAGCCTCGCGATGGCCGCGCTCTTCCAGCGGCCGGTCGTGGTCCGCGATGCCGCCGGGCCAATCGGCCTTGGCATGTCGCATGATGACCAGCCGCTTCTTGTGGTGCCCACTCATGCACTCACCCTACTACCCGGCCAGCGGGCCGGCCGGGCAGTGTCCCGCTCAGTCGTCCAGGACGAACGTCACTTCCAGCACCACATGCCATGCGACCACTTGACCGTCGGTGATTTCGACTTTCTGTTCCTTGACCCAGGCGCCGGAGACACCGCGCAGTGTCTTGTTGGCGCGGGCAATGCCTTCCTTGATGGCGTCGTCAAAAGAGGTTTTGGAGTTGGCGCTCAAGGTGGTGATGCGTGCGACGGACATGGTCTTCCTCCTCGTAGTCGGACGGACGGTCCGAGCCTACGCCGCAGCAGGAAAAGTCAACAGGGCGCAAACAAATGGCCCGGGAACACAAGCGAAAACGCCCGCCCCTCAGTGAGGAGCGGGCGCTTTGGCGCAAAGGAAGCTAGATCGAGTATTCCGGGGCAGCCCAGACGACAACCTCGGGGTGCTCGTAGAACCGGTAGCCCTGGCCGCGGACGGTGCGCACGGTGTTGGCTAGGCGGCCCAGCTTGGAGCGGAGGCGGCGGATGTGCACGTCGATGGTGCGCTCGTTGGGCACCTCCTCGGCGTTGCGCCACAGGCCTTCGAGGAGCTCATCGCGGCCCACGGTGCGGGTGCCGTTTTCGACGAGGTAGTTAAGAAGCTCGAACTCTTTGAACGTCAGGTTCAGGGATTCGCCGTCGAGGTGTACTTCGCGGCGGGCGAGGTCGATCAGGACGCCGGACGGGCGGGGGTCCTGGGCCGGCTGGAGCCGGGTGGTTTCGGTGCGCTGCCGGGAATTCACCGTCGGGTCACCAAAGGTGGAGCGGACGACGTCGAGCGCGGAACCGGGCGCACTGGCCGGCGCCACCGCGACGGCGGCGTAGCTCTCCGCGCCGGTAACCAGCGACTGGGCGTAAGCCCGGATCTCCTGGGCGAGCTTGGCAATGGAGGTGCCTGCAGCTGCGGCGGTCTCCTCGTCGATGCCCATGTACAGGACAAAACCGCGTGCCACATTGTCGTTCTGCACCGGCCGGACGGTGGCGCCGTGCGCCGGGGCCACCACAGGCGTGGGAGCGGTCAGCGGCGCGGCTTCCTCAGCCGGGACAGCGCGCAGCTGGCCGTAAGAATTGGGGTTGTATCCCTGGGGCGCGTAACCCGGCGCGGGGACGGCAGTGCCCTGGCCTGCGGGGAATGCGGGGCGGGCGCCAAAACCCTGGCGGTGGCCGGACGCTTGGCCAGGCTTGTTGGCGTTACGTACGGAGATGTGGACGTATCCAGATGCAACTGACATGAATGCTTACCTCAATGTGAATGGCCGTCATCGCGGCTCGAATGCTTGATTCCCCGCAATGGGTTCTGGGGAGGGCGCCCGACGCTGGGCTGGGGGGCGAATGCCTAAAAACTTTGTGGGGTAGAAAGTTAGGCGTGCATTCGACAACAGCGCATGTCGGCAGCAGCGGGTGTGCTGGGCCAATATTCTGCGGCTGCAGTTGCTGTTGAGTTCTTGTTCACATTTGAAAGTGTGCAACGTAACAATGAAAACTTGCAAGTAACAATGGGCCCCCTGGTCCACATGGTGAGATTAAATGCGTCATTGTGGGACAAATCACAATTCTGGAGAGCCTTGGTTTCCCACATATTTTTCCAGAACGAACGTTCAGGAAGACCATTTTTCCGAATTATCTGCGCCGAAGCCCTGATTTCGCGATGATTATTCAGCGGGATCAACGACGCCGGAATTCCGCGCCAGTGAATCGGCGATTGTCCAGCTATGACGCGGCCCGGAGTTGAAATTCTTCGCCGACGCACTCTTGCCCCGTCCGGTCAAGCGGACCAAGACAACGGCTTTCCGCACCTCAGGACCCTGTGCTGTCGTGTCCGGCTCGCTAGGCTGGGATTCACAGCCAGCGCACAGGAAGCTGAAAGCACCGGCTAACCAGCAGAACGGACAGTTGTTCCATGGCCACTTCGCACTCCATGACTAACAACCTCCCGCAGCTCACCCACCCGGACGGCTCCCCCATCCGTGCCCTCGTGGTGGATGACGAGCCCAGCCTCTCCGAGCTCATGAGCATGGGCCTTCGGATGGCGGGCTGGTCCGTCGCGGTGGCGGCCGACGGCCCTGAGGCGGTCAAGCTCGCAAAGGAGTTCCGACCGGACGTCCTGGTCCTCGACGTGATGCTCCCCGGGTTCGACGGCGTTGAGCTCCTCGGCAGGATCCGGTCGTTCGCGCCGGAGGTGCCCGCGCTGTTCCTCACGGCCAAGGATGCCGTGCAGGACCGCATCGTGGGCCTCGCCGCCGGCGGGGACGACTACGTGACCAAGCCCTTCAGCATGGAGGAAGTCCTGCTGCGGCTTCACCGCTTGGTGCAGCGCTCGGGGGTCGCCGCCATGGATACCGCCGAACTAGTGGTGGGAGACTTGGTCCTGAACCTGGACACCCGCGAAGTCACCCGGGCCGGGGACGACCTCCAGCTCACGGCCACGCAGTTCGAGCTGCTGCGCTACCTCATGGAAAACCCCAAGCGGGTGGTGAGCAAAGCGCAGATCCTGGACCGTGTGTGGAATTACGACTTCGGCGGCCAGGCCAACATCGTGGAGCTCTATATTTCGTACCTGCGCAAAAAGGTGGACGCCGTGCACCCGCCCATGATCCACACGGTCCGCGGCGCGGGCTACGTCATCAAACCGGCGGACTAGCCGTGATGAAGCTGACCGGCGCCTCCCGGAGCCAAAGGCGCCGCTGGCTGAATCCAGGGACCTGGCACCTCCGCACCCGCCTGGTCCTCGTGGCCATGGCCCTGCTGGTGGCCATCTGCGCCGTGGTCGGACTGTTCAGCTATGCCTCCATGAACTCCTTCCTCACCCGCCAGCTGGATGAACGGCTCACGGGCGCATCAGACCGTGCCCGCGTCTTCGGCCGGCCGCCCCTCGGGCAACAGGGGAACAGGCCCGATCCTTTGGACGCCAAGGGCCAGGGACCCGGAACGCTCGTGGGCCGGATAGAAAACGGACAGGTGTGGAGCGCGGGCGTCCTCACCAAGGAGGGCACCCGTGCCGCGGTTTCTGCAGCCGACAACCAGGTTCTCCTGAGCCTGACCCCCAACGGGGCCCCGGCCGACCGGACGCTGTCCACCGGCGACTACCGCCTGGTCGCCGACCAGGCGCCCTACGGGGATGTCATCGTCACGGGCCTCCCCCTGGCCGACAAGCAGAACACCCTGACGTCCCTCATCTGGACCATCAGCATTGTGTCGCTGGGGGGCCTTGTGCTGATCGGCCTGGCCGGAACGGTGATCATCCGCCGCACCATGAAGCCGCTAGAACAGCTTTCCGAGGTTGCCACGCAGGTTTCACGCCTGCCCCTCGACGCCGGCGAAGTGGCACTGGCAGTCCGCGTCCCGCCGTCGAACTCCCATCCCGGAACCGAAGTGGGCAGCGTGGGGTACGCCCTCAACCTCATGCTGGACAACGTGTCCAACGCGCTGGAGGCCCGGCAGGAGAACGAAATGAAGGTCCGCCAGTTCGTGGCGGACGCTTCCCACGAACTCCGCACGCCGCTCACCGCCATCCGCGGGTACACCGAGCTGATGCGCATGACCGAGACCCTCACCCCGGACGGCCAGCGGTCCCTCGCCCGGGTGCAGAGCCAGTCCGAGCGGATGACCACGCTGGTGGAGGATCTGCTGCTGCTCGCCCGGCTCGACGAGGGCCAACCGCTCAAACTCGGTGACGTGGACCTGACCCAGCTGGTGATCGAGACCCTGAGTGATGAAAAAGTCATGGCTCCGGACCGCACCTGGCACCTGGAACTCCCGGACGAGCCGGTGGTGGTGCGCGGCGACGCCGCCCAGCTGCACCAGGTGCTGGTCAACCTGCTGTCGAATGCGCGCAAGCATACTGGTCCGGGCACCACGGTGGCCACCGGAGTCGCGAGGGCAGCGGACGGCACTGCGGCAATCACCGTGACTGACGACGGCGCGGGCATCCCGCCGGAGTTCGTGGACCGGGTTTTCGCGCGCTTCGCCCGCGCAGACGCGTCCCGCACGGTCCGGGTGCCGGCCGGAGCCGTCCCGGCCGGAGGAAGTCCAGTGGACCAGGCATCGGCCGAGGGAACCAGCGGGCTGGGCCTTTCGATCGTCCAGTCCATCATCGAAGCCCACGGGGGCACAGTGGCCGTGGCGTCGCGGCCCGGGCGGACCGAATTCACCGTACGCCTGCCCGTGCGGCCTGCCGCACAAGGCGACGCGCCGTCGTCGTGATGTCCGTTACCTAAATGTGACTTAAGCGTTGGCCTCCTGTACGGTCGATAGCGTGCGGCCATCATCTGGGCCGCATATCCGGATGGACGCCCAGCTCTGCCGCTTCCCGGATTCCGCTTGACCAGGCAGAGGCGGGGGAACCAGAGTCCCGGGCAATCCGCATCAGCCCTTGGGGTGAAGCCGACACGTGAATTTCCGTGCGGCCGGATGACCTCATCCGAACCCGACAGCTAACTCCGCAGGTGTTGAGAGGCAATCCACCATGTCTGATTTCAAGGTACAACCACGCCCTGATCGCGATCCCAAGTCCCGGCAGAAGATTTCACGCCACCGCGCCGAACCCGCACAGCCCGCATCAGCCTGGGCCCGTCTCACTGCAGACATCCCGTCGTTCGGCCGCCGCGCAGCCGTTGTCGCCACCGCCTGCGCCGTCCTTATCGGCGTCGGCGCGGCCGGCCAGGCTGCCGAGCAGGCCACTCCCCAGGCAACGTCCGAAGCGGCCCCTGCCGCCGCCGACGCTGGGCAGAAGCTCAACTTCGACAAGACGCTGATCTCCGCTTTGCCTGCCCCGACGGCTGCCCCGGTGGCACCCCAGTCGGTGGCCAAGCCGACGCCCAAGGCTGCTCCGAAGGCCGCCCCAAAGCCCGCGGCTGCCAAGCCCGCTGCCGCGCAGCCCAAGGCTGCGGCCGCCGCAAAGGCTGTTGCCCCGGCCAAGGTTGCCCCGGCCAAAGCCGCGGCCCCCAAGCCTGCAGCGCCTGTAGCAGTGGACGACCCGGCCGGCGCGCAGGCCTACGCCGCCAGCAAGCTGTCCTCGCACGGCTGGGCGGCAGACCAGATGCAATGCCTGAAGAAACTCTGGACCAAGGAGTCCGAGTGGCGCACCACCGCGACGAACCCCAGCAGCGGAGCCTATGGCGTGGTGCAGTCCCTGCCTGCCGAGAAAATGGCGAGTGCCGGAGCTGACTACCGCACCAACTACCGCACGCAGATCAACTGGGGCCTTGACTACATCGAGGAGCGCTACGGCTCCCCCTGCGCTGCACTGAACTTCCACTACGCCAACAACTGGTACTAAGCCGCCAGCCAGCTCTCCATGGCGGTGGCGGAGGCGGTTCGCCGCGCATATCTGCACCGCTTTGAATTTCCGAAGGGCCCTGGATCCCCGTGATCCCGGGCCCTTCGGCATCGGTGCGCCCTGCTGCAGGCGGGAAAGTGGTGCAGAAACGCGCCAGAGCGAAATGCGTCAGAGCAAGAAAGAAATGACGGGTCGGCCGTCCGGGCCGGCTTCCACCGAGGCTGACACCGCGGAGTAGTCCGGGATGTGCAGCACGCCGTCGGGCACCACCCCGGTATTCGGGCCCACCGCCACGGTCCGGATTCCGGCAGCCAGGCCGGCCGCGATCCCGGCTGGCGCGTCCTCGAAGACCACGGCATCCGCAGGTTCCACGCCCAGCAGCTCGGCGGCGCGCAGGTATCCCTCGGGATGCGGTTTGCCGCGGGTGACAAGGTCCGCCGTGACGGCAGTGGCCGGCATGGGCAGGCCCGCCGCACCCATGCGGACATCTGCCAGTATTCGGTCCGCTGAGGTCACCAGTGCCACCGCATCGCCGGGCAGGGCCCGCAGGAGTTCGGCAGCCCCCGGCAACGCGACGATGCCTTCGGTCCGGACCCGCTCCATTGCGCCGAGTTCGGCGGTGAGTGCCACAACATCCGCACCGGCGGGGGCAAACCGCCGCACGGTGTCCCCTGCCTGAACGCCGTGCGAAGTCCGCAGGATCTCTGCGATGTCGAGACCGTACCGCTCGGCAAACTCACCCCACACCTGCTCCACCACCGCCGTGGAATCAACCAGTGTGCCGTCCATGTCAAAGAGGGCGGCACGGGCGACCAGGGCAGTGGAGACGGATTCGGCAGGAAAGTTCATGCATCCATCCTGCCTCACGGCGGGGCAGCGGGACGTCTGCCGCTCAGCCGTTGGGCCTGCTGGCCATGTATTGCACGGCCCACTTGTTGCCGTCGGGATCGGCGAAGTAGACGAAGTGGCCCCAGTCCTGCACGTCCACGTCGCTGACGTCCACGCCGTTGGCCTTCAGCTGGTCGTGGGCTGCGTGGATGTCGCTGACCACGAGCTGGAGGCTGGGTGCGGTGCCCGGCGGGGCGTCGTTGAGGCCTTCGCCGATGGCAATCGAGCAGCCGGAGCCCGGAGGGGTCAGCTGGACGAAACGGATGCCGTCCATGGGCCTCTCGTCGTAATCGGCATTGAAGCCGACCTTGTTGACGTAGAAGTCCTTGGCGCGGTCCACGTCGGACACCGGGACGAAGACGAGTTCAAGTTTCCAGTCCATGGTGCACAGGCTAACCCGCGGGCGGAATGATAAGGAAGGGTCCGGGGCAGGTGGCCTGAGTCAGTGGGCGATGCCGTACAGCCGGTCGCCCGCGTCGCCCAGCCCGGGAACGATGTAGGACTTCTCGTTCAGTTTCTCGTCAATCGAGGCCAGCACGATGGTGACGTTGGCGTCGGACAGCTCTTCCTCAAGTTTGGCCAGGCCCTCCGGGGCGGCCAGCAGGCAGATGCACGTGACATCGGAAGCCCCGCGCCTGAAGAGGAACTTGATGGCCTCCCGCAGCGTGCCGCCGGTGGCGAGCATCGGGTCCAGAACGAAGATCTGCCGGTCCGTGAGGTTTTCCGGGAGCCGCTCGGCGTAGGTGATGATGTCCAGGGTTTCCTCGTCGCGGGCCATGCCAAGGAATCCGACCTCGGCCGTGGGGACCAGCTTGGTCATCCCTTCGAGCATGCCCAGGCCGGCCCGCAGGATCGGGACAACGAGGGGTGTGGGCTTGGTGAATGCTGTGCCCACCGTGGAGGAAACGGGGGTCTCAATGGTGACAGGCTCGGTGCGGACGTCGCGGGTTGCCTCATAGGCGAGGAGGGTGACGAGCTCCTCGGTCAGTTGACGGAAGACCGGTGACGGTGTGTTCTTATCCCGCAGGACGGTGAGCTTGTGGGCGACCAGCGGGTGGTCCACGACGAGAGTTCGCATGGGTCAAAACTATCACCCGGAGGAGGGCTCCCCGCCGCGGCTTCCGCCACCTGCGGCAGCACCGCCGCGGCCGTTCTCCGGGTCGCCTGTACCTACGTCGGAAGACGCTTTGTCCGACAGATGGGCCGGGTGCTCGAAGGTCGGCGCCGGACCTGCATGCTCACGGCGCCGGATGACGTGGAACAGCCTGTGGGCCATGATCACAATGCCCACCCACGCGAACCCCAGCAGCCACGCCGCCATCACATCCGTCATCCAGTGGTGCCCCAGGAACACCCGGCTCAGGCCCATCGCGATGATGAACAACACACCCACCGTGATGACGGACGCACGGATCAGGTTTTTCTGCGTTTGCAGGCACATCAGGTACACCACGACGCCGATCACCACCGTCGTGTTGAGGGTGTGTCCGCTCGGAAAAGACGGCGAAAACTCGAAGGGCGGAACGGCGTCAATGTGGTCCGGACGGACCCGCCCCATGAGCGTCTTGCTCACAGTCGTGGCGGTGATTGATACCGCCGCCGCGCCGCCCACCAGGATGAGCGGCCGCCAGCTGCGGCTGACATAGGTCAGCCAGGCGACGAGGATGCTCGCCAGAATGGGCATGCCGATGCCGCCGCCGATGTTGGTGAACGCCGTGACGGCAGCATCCAGGCCGGGATTTCGGTATTGCTTGGCCATCTCAAGGGCAGGCTGGTCCAGGCCGGCAACGCCATCCTTGGCCACAACGCTCTGGTAGACCTCGGCTCCGAGCAGCGCCATGGTGATCACCAGGAAGCCGCCCACTATGAGCGTGATCCACAGCGCCGCGTACGGGCCGAGCCACCGGCCAAACCGATCATTCAGGGATTTCATTTTCTCTCCCGGCCACGCGCTGTCCGAAGCTAAGTACCCTTCGAAACTATCATTGAGCCATGGCACCGGCAGATCCGCAACACCTCGAATGGATGGGCCTTGCCCTCGAAGAAGCCCGGCGGGCGCTGGCCACCGAGGATGTGCCCATCGGCGCCGTCGTCATCGGTCCCGACGGCGCGGTGCTGGGATCCGGACGGAACGAACGGGAGGCGCTGGGTGACCCCACCGCCCACGCCGAAGTCGTCGCCATCCGGGAGGCTGCCGCCCGGCTCCGCGAGCGGTCTGTGCGCCAGGGCGGCCGCGGCGACGGCTGGCGGCTCGAGGACTGCACCCTGGTGGTGACACTGGAACCCTGTGCCATGTGTGCAGGTGCGATCGTGCTGGCGAGGATTCACCGCGTGGTGTTCGGTGCCTGGGATGAGAAGGCGGGGGCAGCGGGCTCCGTATTCGACATCCTCCGTGAGCGCCGCCTCAACCATTGGGTTGAGGTCTACGGGGGCGTCCAGGAAGAGGAATGCGGTGCCGTACTGCGGGAATTCTTCGCCGCCCACCGGGGTGCGACGCGCCTGTGAGCCCCTAAACCCTGTAAGCCTCCCTAACCGCGGCCGCCGGCAGCGTCCAGCGCGTCGACCCTCTCCTGCCGGGACGCCGGCGAGTCCAGGCTGTAGGAGCGGAAATCACCGAGGTCCTCCTGGATCCAGGCCTCCACCTCAGCGATGCGGCGTGCAACAGCCGGCGTGGGGCCGTCGAAGAGCCAGTGCGCGATCCGCGCCTTGCCGGGATCGTACTGCCACAGCCCGATGATGCGTCCGCGGTCCAGGATGGGGTGGTCCGGGAGGTCCGCCTGCAGCGCCAGCGTGGAATTCAGCACCTTCCGGCCTTTGTCTGCCTCGGCGAACAGGTCAGCAGAGTTCCGCCGCTGCAGCACGAGGGAGTCAGTTCCTGCCAGCAGTTGGATCTGCTCCTTCTCCGGCGCCGTGAACCGGCTGAGGCGGTCGACGTCGTCGGGCAGCATCCACAGGGGCCCGCCACTTAAGGTGGGAACCTCGACGGCGCCGGTGGCGGCCAGCGCCGCTTTGCTCTGGGCGACGGTGAAGCCGCTGAACCACTGGGACTGCCCAAGGGTGGCGCCGCCGGTCCAGCCCAGGTAGCGGCGGATCAGCTCCGCCCGGGCGTCCTCGGGGCCGAGCGTGCTGCGCGGCAATCCCCAGGGGGTGTAGGTGTAGCGCTGCTGGTCCAGGCGGCCGTTGACGGGAACCCGGCGGATCCGGCCGTCCGCCTGCAGCAGTCCCAGGGCCGTGGGCAAGGTGGTGGACGCGCCTTTTTTCCTGCCCTCCTCGCCAAGGCTCCGGACGGATTCACCCAGTTCGTCCCTGAGTTGCTTGGGGTCCATGGGGCCTTCGGCTTCAGAGAGCACGTGCAGGATCTGTTCCTCGAGCAGGGTGATCTCGCCGCGGTCCACGCCCAGCCGGGCCAGGACCCTGAAGGCCTCCTCGGCGTTCCTGCCCAGGCTCAGTGCCCAGGCGAAGTCTTCCCGGCCCAGGACGTAGGCGCAGCCCCGCGCCGTGGGAAGCTCATGGATCTTCAGGTCCAGCACGTCCTGGTCCACTTGGTCGCGGCGGATGCCGGCCCGCGCAAAGAGCGTGAGGTACGGGTTGGCGCCGCCCACCGAGCGCGCCCACCCGGCGCGGGCGAGCACCTCTTCGGACGTGGCGCCGGCGAGGCTGCCGTCCAGCCCCTGTTTGTGCCAAGCCCACGCACGGAGCAGCCCGGGCGTGAGCCGTTCAGCCTGGGGGCCGTCGGCGCCGACGCTGTCAGGGGTCGAGACGTGGGTAGTCATGCGCTCATTGTCCACCGGCATCCCGGAGCCAGGAATGCCCGGGCTGCGGTGTAGCTCCGCCTATGACGTCCAGCACGCACCGGGCGGTCGCATCCCAGCCCGGCAGCCGTTCCCTGCCGGCGAGCGCCGCCCGGCGCCACGCGGCCTGCCGCTCCGGCGAGGTGAGCCAGCTCCGCAGCGTTTCGGCGAGCGGGGCCGGGTCCGAGTCAAGGACGACGACGGCCCCCGGCAGGGCGGATTCGTCGCCTTCCGGCGTGGTCCCGTGCTGTGCGCCGAGATTCAGTGCCTCCACCGCACCCGTGCCGGCACGCACCACCACCGGCACGCCCCGCGCCAGCGATTCGGTGACCGCCATCCCGAAGGCCTCCACTTTGGAGACGAGCAGGCTCAGGTCCGCGGCGTGCCATTCATTCTCCAGTGCCTGCCCCTTCAGCTCGCCGGCGAGGCGCACGCGGCCCTCCAGGCCGGACTCCTGCAGCGCCGCCCTGACCTCCCGCGCGTAGCCAGGGTCGGCCTCGTCGGAACCGACCAGGGCCGCCGTCCACGGCAGGTCCTGCAGCCGTGACAGGGCACCCAGGACGATCAGCTGGTCCTTGTTGGGCAGCAGGGCCGCCACGGAGACGAGATGCGGCGGGTCCGATCCTTCGGCCGGCTCCCCCATGTCCGTTCCGGGGAGCGCCACGTGCACGTTGCCGGTGCCATGGCGGCGGGTGATCTCGGCGGCGACGGAGCCGCTGGTGCAGATCACGCCGGCGGCGGCGCTGAGGGCGCGGATCTCCAGCTGCGGGTGGTCGAGCAGGACCATGTGCAGCAGGATCCACGGCGGCTGCCCGGCCGCTGCCGCGGCTTCCAGGGCCTCCGGGGCTCCGGAAGCGATGAGCCCGTCCACTATGGTGACCGTGCCGCCCGCCGCGGACCCCGCGTCGTGGGCGGCGGCACCCTCCCCCAGGACGCGGGCGAACCGCCGTCGGTCCTCACTGCTGCCCACCGGCCAGTTACCGTCCACCCGTTCCACGGTGGCGCTGACGCCCAATTGGGCGAGTCCGCGCACCAGGGATGCGTTGTAGACGTTCCCGCCGGAGCTGTGGAGGATGTTGCCGGGAACGAGCAGGCGGACGGCGGCTGGGCGGGGCTGCATGGGGGGCTGCTATTCGAAGTCGAGGGTGTAGGTGGCCCAGGCGTCCGGGTTTTCCCGCAGCGTGACGTCCAGGCCGGACAGCTCTCGGCCGTCCACGTCGTCACGGATCTGCGCCGCCACCGCGTCGGCGATGTACTGCGCCAGGGCTTCGGTGGTGCTCAGCTTGCCGTCGAAGTCGGGGTGTTCGTCCAGGTTGCGGTAGTTGAGCCCGGCGAGCACCTTTTCGATGATGGTGCCCGCGGCGCCGATGTCCAGGACGATGGCGTCCTCGTTGAGCGCACGACGGCGGAAGGTCACCTCTGCCACGAATGTCGCCCCGTGCAGTGCCTGCGCGGGCCCGAACGCCTCCCGGGGCAGGCTGTGGGCAATCATGAAGTGGCGGCGGACGGTCAGGCTGAACACTGGTTACCTCGTGGTTTCTGTTGTGGGGTATTCGGTGGCTGCAGGGTATTCGATGACATGGCACAGCGCCTCCAGCGTGCCTTCCGACAGCCGCTCGACGACGCCGGGCAGTTCCGTGAACGCGGACGTGCCGGTGAGGAAGGCGTCGAAGACGGGGTCTGTCAGCAGTGACGCCGCGGTCTCGAGGCGCTGGGCATTGGTGCGGCGGTGGCGCCGCGCCCTGGCCACGGTACCCACTTGGCTGGCACGGATGGAGAGCCTGCGGGCGTGGAAGTCCTCCCCCAGTGCCAGGGCGACCTTCCGGTCCGCATACCAGGACATCTCGATGATTTCGCCTTCGTCGCCCACGAGCTTCAGGCTGCGCTCCAGCCCTCCCTCGGAAGCGGAGCAGTGGAAGACGATGTCGCAGTCCGGCAGGGCGTCGTCCGGGTGGGCAAAGTCCACGCCCAAAGCGTCGGCGAGTTCCTTGCGTCCCGGATCGAGGTCCACCAGCTGGAGGCGCGCGAGCGGGAAGGTGCGGAGCAGCGTTGCCACCATGCCGCCCACCAGTCCTGCGCCGATCACCGCGATGCGGTCGCCCAGCCTCGGTCCCGCCTCCCACAGCGCGTTGACGGCCGTCTCCACGGTGCCGGTGAGCACCGCCCGGCGGGGCGGGACGCCGTCGGGAATGCGGGTCAGCGCGGAGACCGGGACGACGTACCGGTCCTGGTGCGGGTGGAGGCAGAAGACCGTCTGGCCGGGCCAGTCGTCCGGCCCCTCCTCCACGACTCCGACGGAGAGGTAGCCGAACTTCACGGGAGAGGGAAACGAGCCCTCCTGGTGCGGGGCCCGCATCTGCTCCGCGACGCACGGCGGAACGGCGGCATGGTGCACCACAAGTTCGGTGCCTTTGCTGATTCCCGAATAGAGGGTCCTGACCAGCGCCTCGTCTTCGCCCGGACGGCGGAGCTCCTCGGCGCGCAGTTCACCCTGCTCAGGGCCGATGGTCCAGTATGCGGTTGCTTCTGCGTGCTGCGGAGAGGTAGTCATCTTGCTTATGAATCTAGTGCCCGGCCGCCTGCGGGCGGAAGAGGACGCCCGGCGTGGCCTGTCTGTGTGCGCGTATCTGCGCGCGGGCGGCAGGTCCGCAGCCGCCGTTTTGGGGATGCGGGCCTTGCTCCGGTACCCTAGTCAGGTTGGTGACGTGTCCGAGCGGCCGAAGGTGCAACACTCGAAATGTTGTTTGGTGTCAAAGCCAACGTGGGTTCAAATCCCACCGTCACCGCCAAATAGCGGGGCCCCTGCTTCCCTTTGTTGAGGGAAGCAGGGGCCTTTTGCTTTGCCCGCGAAATTCGCCCCGCAGTAAGGCAGCGGTAACAGAAATCTCGCGGGGCTCTGTGCTTTCAGCGCGCTGTTGGTGTTAGTGCTCCGCTGCCGCGGCATCCTTCTTGGCGTTCTTTTCGGCGTCCTTCTCGGCGCGCAGAGCCTCCGCATCGTGCTGTTCCTCGGCTTTTTCCTTGTGGATGACCTCTGCCAGGAGCTTCTCCATCTCCTTGGCGACGCCGGCCGCTGATGCCGGGTTCTGGCCGGTTACCAGCCGGTCGTCCACCACGACTTTCTCTTCAAAGACGCCAGTGGAGACGTGGGTCGCGCCCTGTTCCTCAAGCCGGTCTGCCAAGAAGAACGGGATGACCTTGTCCTTCCCTGCGGCAACCTCCTCGTCGTTGGTGAAGGCAGCGACCTTCCTGCCCTCGACTAGCCGAAATCCGTTGGCCAACTCGACGTTCAGCAATCCGGCCGGCCCGTGGCAGACAGCACCCACCACGCCGCCCGCGTTGTAGACGCTGGCTACCAGGTTCTGCAGGCCCTCGCTGTCCGGGAAGTCCCACATGGTGCCGTGGCCTCCCACGAGGTAGACGGCGTCGTACTGGTCCGGATCAACGACGTCGACGCGGGCAGTGTTGTATAGACCGGCGCGCGTGGTCTCGTCCTCCGTGAAGGCAACCTGGATGGGATCATCCACGTCCACCTCGTCGCGTGGGGGCTGGCCTCCCTGGATGGACGCGAAGTCGACGAAATGCCCGGAATCCTTGAAGACCTTCCAGGGATGCGCAGCCTCAGCCACGTTGTACCCGGTCTTCTCTCCGGTATCGCCGATCTCGGAAACGCTGGTCAATACCATGAGGATTTTCTTCATGAAGTGCTCCTTTCGTCCGACTTCCACCCTACGCCCAGCCCTGTTCAGGCCCTCCTTCCCCGTCTTTGAAGATGTGGCCATTTGCGCCTCGAATCGCCCATACAAGGCCTCCTGGGAACAAGTACGAGCCCCGTCCTTCTGGACGGGGCTCGTACTCTGGTTCGTGTGGACCTGGCGGATACGCGCCACATGGGCGCCGGTTTTGCCGCTAGTTGATGGGTGCGGGCGGTCCTTCGCCGCTGAGCACGGCGAGGGCGTTGTCGGCGGCGAGCATCGCCATCGCGGTACGCGTCTCCACTGTGGCGGAGCCCAGGTGGGGCAGCAGCACCACGTTCTCGAGCTCAAGCAACTCGGGGTGCACACGGGGCTCGTGCTCATAGACGTCGAGCCCAGCGCCCGCGATCCGTCCCTCGCGAAGCGCAGACGCGAGCGCCTCCTCGTCGACGATCGGTCCGCGCGCAGTATTGACGAGGTACGCCGAGCTCTTCATCGCCGCGAGTTGTTCGGCGCCGATCAGGTGGTGCGTGGCAGGCCCGTAGGGGCAGTGCAGCGAGACGACGTCGGAGACGGCCAGCAACTCGTCCAGGTCGACCCGCCGGGCGCCCAGCTCAGCGGCGATGGCGGGGTCGATCTCACTGCGCGACTGGTAGACGATGTCCATGCCGAAGGCCTTGGCCCGCCTGGCTGTCGCCTGGCCGATGCCGCCCATGCCGACGACGCCGAGGGTCTTGCCCTGCAGGCTGCTGCCGAGCAGGAAGAACATGCCCCACTTCCAGGCCTGGCCGGAGCGGATGAGCCGTTCCCCTTCGCCGAGCCGGCGGGTCGACATGAGGATGAGGCCCATTGCGATGTCGGCCGTGGCGTCCGTGAGCACGCCGGGGGTGTTGGCGGCCACGATGCCCCGTTCGGTGCAGGCTGGCACATCGATGTTGTCGTAGCCCACGGCGACGTTCGCGACCACCTTCAGCTGCGGCCCCGCGGCGCCGAGCAGCTCAGCGTCGATGCGTTCGGTGAGCAGGCTCACGACGGCGTCGGCGCCGGCTACTCGGCGCAGGAGCTCCTCGCGGCCAATCGATTCCGGACCCTGCCAGGCATCGACTTCGTGCTCGGCGCGCAGCTTCTCGAGTGCGGCTTCGGGTACACGTCCCGTGACGACGACCCGGCTCATGCCGTCTCGATCCACTTGCGCAGGCGGCCGAGGCCGTCGCGGATGTCGGCGACGTCGATGCCCGAGTAGGCGAGCCGGATGTACTGGCGCTCTTCGCCGGGCTGGCGTCGGCCGAAGTGCTCACGTGTGCAGAAGGAGACGCCGGTTTCGTACAGGGCTGCGGTGGCAAAATCGCCGACTGCCGTGTAGCCCATGCGCTCCATGGCCTCGGTGACGTCGGGGAACAGGTAGAACGTCGACTGCGGCACGGCGACATGCATGCCGGAGATGTCATTCACGAGTTCGCATGCGGCGTCCCGGCGCTCGCGCAGGATGTCCAGCATCTGCTGTACGGGTTCCTGGGTGCCACGGAGTGCTTCGATGCCGGCCCACTGCACGTAGTGCGTCGTGCACGACTCATCGTTGGTGTTGAGTGTGCTGAGAATTTTGGCGATCTCGAGCGGGGCGACGGCGCAGCCCAGGCGTGAGCCGGTCATGGCGAACTTCTTGCTGAATGTGTAGAGGATGACGGTACGCTCCGCCATGCCGGGAAGCGACGCGATCGAGCTCGAGACCCCCTCGTAGCGCGTCTCGAAGTAGGCCTCGTCGGAGAGCACCCAGAGATCGTGCTCCTGGGCGAGCTGTGCGATGGCCTCACGCTCGGCCGCTGTCGACTCGGCCGAGATGGGGTTCTGCAGGTCGTTGTAGATGATTGCGACAGTATTTGGCGTGATCGATGCCCGCACCTGGTCGAGGTCGATCGCGAAGCCCTGGCTCGTGGGCAGGTAGCGGTAGGGCACGGCCGTGCCACCGAGGTACTCAATCTGCGATTCGTAAATCGGGAAGCCGGGATTCGGATAGAGCACTTCCTGTCCGGGGTTCATGACCGCCTGCAGGAACTTCGTGATGACGGGCTTGCCGCCGGTCATCACCACGACATTGTCGGGGGAGAACTCGATACCCCGGCGGGCCCCGAGATCGTCTGCGAGCGCCTCGCGCAGCTGCGGGATGCCGGGGCCGGGGCAATAGCCCGTATAGCCGTCGGCAATGGCCCGATTCATCGCCTCGACGATATGCGGGGCTGTCGGGATGTTGATGTCGCCTAGATGGAACGGGAACACGAGGTTCCCCTTCGCTTTCCAGGCGGCCGCGGCTTGGGCGACGCTGAAGGCAGTTTCGGTGCCCAGACGTTCGAGCCGGTGCGCGAGTTGCTGCATACTGTTCCACTCCTCATCGAGTTGACGATCGATCCTCCGGCGGATTCAGATCAAGTATAGGACTCATATATCAACCTCCGCAATAAGATATACACACGAATCCCGGAGGGAACCTCATAGGGTCCGACCTCACAATGAGTCGCTGAATCGTCCGCTCGAGAATTTCCAGCTGCTATCTGGCGGGTCCGGCGAGGATGAAGGCCAGGAGCACGACGAGGGCATTGTTGGCTGCGTGGAGGAGTATCGGGGCCCAGATGTTCTGGTGAAAGCGTCGGAGGAGGGCCAGTGCGATGCCCAGTGCGAAGAGGTAGGGGAAGGCCAATGGGACGATGTGGACGGCGGCGAAGAGGGCTGCGGAGAGGATGACCGCCACGGTTGGCCGGAGACACCTGGAGAGGCCGTCGAGAAACGCACCTCTGAACAGGACTTCTTCCCACAATGGCGTGAGGACGGCGATGATGAGCACTGCGCTGACAGCGATGGAAACCGGTAGGCCTGCGAGGTCCTTGAGGGGGTCGTCAGCAGCTTCTGCGCTTGCCGCATCTATGCCGGTAAGGGCGAGCAGCGCGAGGGACAGGCCCTGCAGGATGGCGCAAGCGATGATGGCGGCAGGTATCTGCCAGAGCAGGTGGAACATTCCAAGTGTGAACCGTCGGAATCCGAGGTCCGCTGGCGTGAGGCTGTTCCGGCGGAAAAGGTGGATGTAGACGGCGAGGATCGCGGCTGCGGTAATAGTGGTGAGCAGGACGAGAAGGAGTGATTCGAGGGTGAAGTCGACGATGCCTGGCAGTCCGAGTGCGAGGATCACGCCGGCGACTAGCGCGATGTAGATGGCGACGAACATCAGCGCCCAGGCTGCCTGCCCGAGTGTCACGGGCACCGTTCGATGTGCAGGAGAGTGCATCTCACTGGCTGGTGTGGCTGACAAGGATCCCCAATTGTTGGTGCGGACATGCTGATGTGCGGGCGGACTTCTCATTTACGGTGCTGGCCTGATGGTTCGCTGTTGAGGGATTCGACTGCACGCATGAACATCTCCCATTGCATGCGCAGGTCCTCCAGCTGTTGACGCCCTGCGGGGGTTAGTTCGTAGACCTTCCGCGCGGGCCCGGATCCGCCCTGTTCCCATTGGGCCAGGATCGCTCCCTCGTCTTCGAGCCGCACGAGTGCGGGGTAGAGCTGAGCACCCTTAATGGGTTGGAGTCCTACTGACACGAGGGCTTGGGAGATGCCGTACCCGTGCCGGGGAGCAACGGCAAGCACTTTGAGGATGAGCATCGGCAATGAAGCCCGCTGCCAGGCCGGGAGAGTCATCGCTTCATCATCTGCGGTTGGTCGTTCCACCCCACGCTGAACGCGATGACGGCGGACAGAACGAAACCTACCGCGACAGGCACCGTCAACATCCCCCAGCTTTGGTTCGTGAGGATGAGCGCAGCAATCAGCAGCGGACCGCCCGTACTGACAGTCGTGACCGCCCACCGCTGTCGTGCCCGCGTGGCTCGGTCAGCTGCTGCCAGTTCACGCGCGAATGACAACGGGTGCCCGAATTCCGTGTAGGCCGTGGTGCCCGCCCATTCCAGGGCCTGCTCGACTTCAGCAACGTGACCTCGTGCTGTTTTGGGCGGCATCAGACGAGACCGCAGACCGCCCCTGAAACGGCGCAACCACGCGCCGTCATCCCAAGTGCTTCGCAGATCGTGCTGCGGCATTCGACTCAAAACCAAAAGTACGACGATGCCCGGCCCAAGCATCACCGGCGCCAGGAGGAGAACAGGCACATCAGTGGCCGCCATGTGCCCGGGGCCGAGATTCGCTGCGGAGGCGATACCGGCGACAACGACCGTGCCGACAGCGATCAGTGCACCGATCGCCGAGCCCGATCGCCCAGCGGTGAAAAGCGCAAGCCCTACGTTCCAGCCCAGGAACGCGACAGCCACACTAGCGGCCACAAGAACATGGGAGACATCCAGGTCCACGATCCAGCCGTCACGCAGGACCATGATCAGCACCGCGACGGCACCAATACCCACCCAGGTGCCTGCAATTTCCCGCAGCGCTGGCTTCGGTCCTCCTCCCATTGAGGCTCGTACCATCTCGTCCATAGTCACGAGCTCAGCGGCATCTTCAGTCGCGAGTGTTTTGGCATCACCGAACAGCTCAGCCGCCGGCATGCCCGCCTCACGGATCGCGTCGAGCAGATCTTGTTCCCGCTCCACGAGTGAAAGGGCGGGGACATGCTTGCCTGTCATGGCCAAGCGGTACCGCCTCGCCCACGCCTGATCGCTTGCAGGCCATTCGTCGATGTCCATCGCCGCTCCCCCCGTATCTAGATAAATTTTCTACCTAGATAGAACCACGAGAATCGCGATATAGGCAACATCCGTGCCCGACCCCTTAAGGTCACCCGCTTGCTACATGGCGTCCGGCCTCTGGTCCCCCTTGTGGCCCCGCAGGTTCTCCTGCACCTTGCCAAACAGGTCCTTAATGGTGGACTCGGTGTTGGTCAGCATGTCCGGCTGGACGTACACATTCTGGGTCGGGGACACGGTGTAGTTTGTCTGCAGTCCGCCCGTGCCATCCACCCCTTCCAGTGCGATCGTCACTCCGGTGTCCTTGCGCACAATGGCGCCGATGCGGCCAAACACCAGGGTGCCGTCGTCGGGCTGGAAGCTGACAGTCAGCCCCACGTGGGCCCTGTTGAGATCGGTGGCCGCGACAGTCTTCTCGTTGCCGGTCCCTGCGTAGTTCATGACTTCTCCTTGCGATAGAGAGCGACTTACCTCAGCAGTCTATGGCGGGGTGTTAAGCCAGTACAGGGCGCCGTCCACAGCCACGCCTTAGGGGGCCGCAGGCATTGAGCCCGGCGGCCAACGACGCTTGAATGGACGTCAGACCGTAACCCCTGAGGAGGCCCTGTGGATTCGCGGCGCACCAGCAGCACCGACTACGAGTTCCGCACCGTGTGGCGTGTGGCCGGAACCCCGGACGAGGTGGCGGCCATCCTCGGCGAGGCTGCCACACTGCCGGACTGGTGGCCATCGGTCTACCTGTCGGTGGAACCCATCCACGCGGGCAGGGAGGATGGCACCGGACGCATGGCCAGGCTCCACACCAAGGGATGGCTGCCCTACACACTGCGCTGGACGTTGACCGTCACCGCGCCCATCACCAGCAGGGGCTTCGCCATCAGGGCTACCGGGGATCTCGACGGCACAGGCACCTGGGTTTTTGAACAGGACGGCCCGGAAACCGTCGTCACGTATGACTGGAAGGTCAGCGCCAGCAAGCCACTGCTCCGGCGCCTGAGCTGGCTGCTGAAGCCGGCATTCGCGGCCAACCACCGCTGGGCCATGGCACGGGGGCAGGAAAGCCTCGCCCTGGAGCTGCGCCGCCGGCGTGCCCACACGGATCCGCACACCGTACCCGCGCCACCGCCGCCCACGTTCCCGCGGTGGGCGGGGCGTGGGCGGCGGGTGGCCTAGTTACTGTTGGGTGTTACTTACGCGTTGACCAGCTCGGGCTGGGGCGGCGCCTCATTCCGCTCCTTCCGGGACTTGGCGAACCTCAGGTAGAGCGACGGCACCACGAAGAGGTTAAGCAGCGTGGACGTCACCAGCCCGCCGAGGATCACGAGCGCCATGGGATGCTCGATCTCGTGTCCCGGAATTGCACCCAGGACCACCAGCGGAACGAGGGCCAGCCCCGTGGCGAGCGTGGTCATCAGGATCGGCGAGAGCCGCTCCCCTGCACCGCGCAGCACGAGCTCGGGGCCAAACTTCATGCCCTCATACTTCTCCAGGTGCTGGCAGTGGTTGATGAGCAGGATCCCGTTCCTGGCTGCGATGCCCATGACTGTCAGGAAGCCCACGATCGAGCCCAGTGACAGCACGCCCCCTCCCAGGAAGGCGGCGAACACGCCGCCCACGAGGGCGATCGGCAGCGTGAGGATGACCAGCGTGGCCAGCCGCCAGCTCGCAAAAGCTACCTGCAAGAGCAGGTAAATCACGGCCAGTGCCCCAATGGCGAGGGTCAGCAGCGTGTTGGTTGCCGCTTGGCGTTCCTGGAACTCACCCAGGATTTGCGTACGGAAGCCCGGGGGCAACTCCACTTTCTTGAGTCCTTCCTCCATCGCCGCAACCACCGGGCCCAGCGCGCCTTCCTTCACGTTGGCTTCTATATCTATCCGCCTGGAGTGTGCATCGCGCTGGATGACATTCGGGGTCGGCTTGATCTGAACACTTGCCACATCCGAAAGCAGAATTTTCTGCCCGCCTGGGGTATCAATCGGGAGGTTCCTGATGGCGGTGAGATCGGAGCGGACCTCTGGCGGACTCCAGACCTGGACGTCATAGGCCTTACCGCCACGGTAAACGTCACCGACTTCTTCACCGGCCACCAACGTTGCCGCGGCCCGCCTGACATCGCCCGGCTTCAGCCCGTAGCTTTGGGCCTTTTCCAAGTCGACCTCGACATTGATCTGCGGAATGTCCTTTTGCAGGGCCGTGTGGACGTCGATGGCACCCTCGGTCCCGTCAAAGATCGCCTGGATCTCGGCGGCCTTCGAACGCAGGAGGGCCAAGTCGTCCCCATAGAGCCGGACGACGACGGCGGTGCTGCCGCCCGTCAAAACCTCGCGGATCCTCTCCTTGAGGTAGGTTTGAACGTCGCGAACAATACCGGGATAACCTTCGACAACTTCGTGGACTGCGGCCAACGTTTTGTCATAGTCCACTGCAGGGTCGATGCTGATCCAGTTCTCACCGAAATACACCCCCACCACTTCATCGGCATTGAAGGCCTGGCCGATATGGGCGCCGCAGTTCCGGACGCCCGGGATGGTCATGAGCTCGGCGCAGGCCTTCTGACTAATGCGATATTCCTCCTGGACCGATGTGCCCGGCTGGGTCAGCCAGTGCATCAGGAAGTCGCGCTCCTTGAAGTCAGGCAGCAGGGACTGCCCCAGCAGCGGTGCCGTGATGACACCGATGGCCGCCATGGCGCCGAAGGTCGCGTAACCTGCCGCCGGACGCCGGACCGTTTTGCTCAGGATCCGGTGGTAGCCACGCTTGAGCACCCGGACCAAGGGCGGCTCCTGCTCCTTCAACGGAACCTTACGCATGAATATCAGCGCCAGGGCAGGGGTCACCGTCAAGGCCACAGCCATTGATGCCAGCACCGCAAGGGTGTACGAAATGGCCAGCGGTCTGAAGAAAGCACCCGTGAGTCCCTGCAGGAAGAAGATCGGCACAGCGGCTGCGATGATGATCAGCGTGGCGTAGACGATCGGTCCGCGGACCTCCAGGGAAGCTTCCAGCACCACCGAGGCGGTGGAGCGGGTTCCGCCCTCCGCCCGGTGTTGCCTGAGTCTTCGGATGATGTTTTCGATGTCGATGATGGCGTCATCCACCACCACCCCGACGGCGATCACCAGCCCCGCCAAGACCATGGTGTTCACGGCAGTACCGGTGAGATAGAGGACGGACGCGGCCGTCACGAGCGAGAGCGGGATGGCAATCAGGCTGATGAGTGCCGTCCGCCACTGGAAGAGAAACGCCCCCAGTACCATCACCACGAGGATGCAGCCCAGCAGCAGCGCGCGGCTGAGGTTGTTGAGGGACTCCTCGATGAAGGTTGCCGGGCGGAAAATCTCCGTATCAATGGTGATGCCACTGAGTCCCGGTTCCATCTGCTTCAGCGCTGCCTCTACACCCTTGGTGACTTCCAGGGTGTTGCCCCAGGGAAGTTTCTCAACGATGAGCATCAGCCCAGGACCCTGGTTGATCACGGCGTCGCCAATGAGAGGCTGGTGGTCTTCAACCACGTTGGCCACGTCGCCCAGGCGGAGCGGCTTCCCGTTCTTCTCCTCGATGGTGATCTCCGCAAGATCCGCGGGTGTGGTGATGGGTAGCACGTGCTGGATGCTGAGCCGCTGGTTCGGCGTCTCGATGTGGCCGCCGGTGCCGATGACGGCCCCGGGCGTGTATTGCAGCAGGCCGGCGTCCAGGGCATTGGCGGTAACATCCATGACCTGGTTCAGCGTGACGTCGTGGGCCTTCAACTTCTCTGGCACGGCCTGCACCTGGAGCATTTGCAGGCGCTCACCCCAGATGGCGATGTTGGCGACACCCGGGACACGCAGCAGGTGGGCGCGGATCTTCCAGTAGGTGATCATGGACATTTCCATCAGCGAACGTTCATCCGACGTCAGGCCAATCTTCATGACGCGGCTCGTGGACGAAAGCGGCTGCAGCATCATCGGCGGCGACGCCCAGGTGGGCAACGACGGAGTGACGTTGGCGATGCGCTCCGAGACCAACTGGCGGGCCTTGAGCAGGTCCGCCCCCGGGGCGAAGATCAGCACGATCGAGGACAACTGTTCCACGGATTTGGAGCGAATTTCGTCCAATCCCTCGACGCCGTTGAGGGCGTCCTCAAGCGGAACTGTCACCAACTGCTCCACCTCGGCAGCGGTGAGGCCAATGGCGATGGTCTGGATTTCGACCTTCGGCGGCGCAAACTCGGGAAAGACGTCCACCGATGCCGTGCTGAGCTGGACGCCGCCGAACGCCATCATTGCCACCGCGATGGCCACCACCAAGGCGCGGAATTTCAGGCTGAACCCGACGATCCGGCGCATGTCAGTGCCCCTTCGTACCGAATTCGGCGCCGAACAGTTCAGCGGCCCCCATGGTCACAACATCCGTTCCTGCTGGCGGGCCGGACCGGAGCTGGACCTTGTTGTCGGTGATCCGGTCCACCGTCACCGCAGCCCGGATGTACGTACGCGGCTCCGGATTGGTGTACACCCAGGTCTTACCGGCGCCATCGTAGACCAACGCCCCGTACGGCATTTCCAGGGCGCTGCCGGTGCCCTTGGTGACCTTCGCCGTGGTCACCCCCAGCCTTTCCACTGCCTTGTCCGTCAGCGTCAACTTGTTCAGATCCGGGCCGACCTTCTCCATGGTGGACGCTGCCTCCCCGGTGGGCGTAGCAGCGGGTTTGACTGCCGCACATCCGGAGAGGCCCACTGACGCTGCGAAGGCAAGCACCAGAACAGAACGCCAGCCCCCAAAACCACTATTGCTTTTCATGACAATTCCGACCTCTCCGGCAGAACCGGTCCGTTGTTAATCACCAATGAGCTTCCCCAGTCCGTGTTGGCGGCCGGACCGAAGCGGAGGAAGAGGACTGGCAGGACATACAGGGTGAGCAGGGCCGACGTGATCAGGCCGCCCCACACGATCAGCGCCAGCGGCAGCAGCACGCCAGAGCCGACAGACCCGCCGAGCAGCACCAACGGCAGCAACGCCAGACCGGTTATGACCACCGACAACACCGTCGGCTGCAGACGTTCCGAAGCCGCTTGTTTCATCAGCACTCCCGGTGCTTCCGTTGGCACCTGTTGTTGCAGGGACTGATAGGTCCCCATCAACATGACGGCGTCTCTGACTGCGAAGGCCAGTACGGCCGCCAGGGCCACCAGGACGTACAGGGATCCGAAGCCGCCCGTAAGCCAGGCGGCGATGACGCCTCCTGCCAACGCCACCGGCAGGAGCACAAATACCAGCGCTGCGAGCCGCCAGCTGCCGAGCACCGTCAGCAGCAGCACCAGGATGCCCGCCGCCGCAGCCAGTGCCAGCCACCAGATCAGCGAGCCGGCAGCCTGCTGTTCGCCGTACTGCTTGGGAATCTCCGCGTGGTATTCGATGGGGAACTGCATTCCCTTAATCGCCGACTGGATCTCTGCGCTGACGTCAGCGAGGTTACGGCCTTGAATGTCAGCCACAACATCCAGGCGCCTGGACGTGTCGTCGTGGTGGATGACCGTCTGGTTGGGGCTCAGCCTCACAGTTGCAACGTCACCGAGACGTACCTGGCCGCCTTCGGGCTTGTCCACCAGCATGTTCTGGACAGTGGTCAGGCTGTGGCGTGTCTCCGCCGTGCCCTTAACGACAACCTGGAACACCTTCTGCTGCTCGAACATGTAGCCGACTTCGATGCCCTGCAGGACAGTGGCCGCGGCACGCCGCACATCGCCGGGCTTGACGCCTGCCTGTTGAGCCTTCACGAGATCTACCTCGATCTCGGCGACGGGTTGTTCGGCGGTGGCTTCCACGGTCGGATTGACAATCCCGCCCGTGCGCGACAGGATGCCGCGGATTTCCTCTGCCTTTTCCCGCAGGATGGCCAGGTCCACACCGTACACGCGGACCCGGAACTGGCGGTTGTCAAGTGCCTTGGCCGCGGCGACCTGCTGCTCAGGATACGTGGTGACATTGGCGGTCAGGCCGGGGTAGCCCGCCACGATCTCCTGGACATCGTTCCGGACGTTAGCGGCATTAGCACCCTCTTTCATGGTGACCCAGAGTTCGCCGGCGCTCACGTTGGAGGACTGGTCCGAGGTGACGGCACGGCCTACATGGCCGCCCACTTTCGCCACTCCTTCTACAGTGCTGAGCTCCTCACCGGCTTTTGTCATCAGCCGGTTCATGACGTCCGGTCCCGTTCCTGCCGCCGCTTCCCACTCAACCAAGAGAGTGCGGTCTGGAACGGAGCCCACGATCGGCAGTTCCTTGGTGAGTCCGGGCACCAGCGCCACGGCCACAATGGCCAGCACTGCGGCGGCGGATGCAACCAGAACGGCCCCGGTCTTGGCGAAGGCTCCCGCTGACCTGCGGTAGCGCTGTCCCATCTTCTGGACCAGCGGCGCAGTCCGCCGCGGCCGCTGGCGGCCGCGCAACAGCAGGCTCGCCAGTGCCGGCGTCACCGTCAGGGCTACCAGCATTGCCACAGCAGTGGCCAGCAGATAGGACAACACCAGGGGCTTGAAGAAGGCCCCGTCCACGCCGGGAACGAACAAGGCCGGCGCCAGGGCCAACAACGCGACAAGGCCTGCAAAGAGTACAGGTACCCGCGAACGCTGCAGCCCATGGGCCAGCAGAGCACCCTGGGACACTTTGTCGTCTGCGGCGTCCCTTCGGAAACTGTGCAGGTCCATGATGACGTCGCCGATGATGACGATCAGTGCCAGGATCAGGCCGGCGAACGCCATCGTATTCAATATCGCGCCCTGGAATTGCAGCACCAGCGCGGCAGCCGTCGCAGCCACGGAAATCGCCACGAACGCCAGCACTGCATACCGCCAGGACCGGAATGCCAGCCCGATCGCGGCTGTCACCACTAGGAGACTCACCAGCAATGCGACGCCAAGCCCGCTCGCAGCGGATTCAAGGAACGATGCCGGACGGAAGACGGTGGAATCGACCGTGATGCCTGTCAGACCGGGACGCAGACCGTCGAGGATTTCTTCAACGCCCTTGGTTACGTCCGCAACGCTGGTGTCCGGGAATTTCTCAATCACCAGCAGCAGCCCCGGAGTCTTTCCGGTGACGGCGTCGCCGATCAGGGGCTGGTGATCCTCGACCAAGGTCGTCACATCGGACAACTTCAGCGACTTGTTTGCCGCCCCCTCAACACTGACCTTTCCAAGGTCCTCGGGAGTCCTGATCGGAAGTACGTGCTGGATGCCGATCCTCTGGTTAGCGGATTCCAGGAACCCGCCGGTGCCCGGAGTTGATGCCTCAAGGAAGCTAAGCGGCGAAACCCACACGGCGTTGCCGGCAGTCTCCACGACCTGGTTCAGGGTCACATTTTGGGCCCGGAGCTTAGCGGGGTCGACCTGGACCTGGAGTTGCTGCTCGCGCTGGCCGAAGATGGAAACGTTTGCCACTCCTGGAACACCCATGAGTGCGGGTTTGATGTCCCAGCGGGCCAGCACCGACATATCGATTGGCGAAACCTCCTCGGAGGTCATCTGGACCATCATCACCCGGCTTGTCGAGGACAGTGGCTGCATCAGCACCGGCGGCGTCGAGACATTCGGCAGGGCGAACGCCTGGGTCAGCCGTTCAGCCACCAACTGCCGGGCACGCAATATGTCCGTTCCCGGCTCGAAGACCATCTCAATGGAGGACAGGCCCGGAACGGAAACGGAACGGATCTCATCAAGCCACGCGACCCCGTTCAGCAGGTCCGCCTCCATGGGTGAGGTGATGAGCTGTTCGACTTCTACGGCGGACAGGCCCAGCGCCTCGGTTTGAATTTCCACATGCGGTGGAGAAAATTCGGGAAGATTATCCACTGGCATGGACGGCAGGCTGGTCAACCCAAGCCCTAAAATGCCGGCCGCAGCGGCCAAAACGATCAAACGAAACTTAAGACTCCAGCGGACAAGCCAACCGGTCATATCCTCAGCCCCCATCGCCATCGGAACGGGCACTACGGCCGGTTCCAATTACTGATGCGCCTATTCAGGGTTCACCCGCAGCGGCGTTGCTGCGGATGAGTGCCGAGTTGCCTCCCTCAACCCTGCACGCCCCCGATCATCCGGGGACGTGGCTGGCTGCGCAGGTGATGGAGCAGACGCGGCCAGACGGAGAGCTATTTTCTTATCCGAATTGATTAACCAATTCACGGGCAAGTGAGACCACGCTCATTCTGACATAGGAAAATGAGCTTATCCATTGATTTTTGGCCCTTGTCCCAGCCTTTTTTCGGGCGACCTAAGATTTATCGTTGCATCATTCTCAGCAGGCACGGGATCCTCCGAATTAGGGCACGCCGTGACCCCGTCACGGCCCGGAGGTCACAATCGGGGCACCAAATCCGCCACGCGGTCCTGCCTTCGTTGACTCCGGCGGGGTGTGCCGCAAGGTTAGATCTATGAGGCTTCAGCGAATCCCCACCGGACTGACAGGCACGACGGCGGCTGCCGCACTGGCGCTCTTGCTCACGGCCTGCGGGCCGAGCCAGCCGTCCAGCCAGTCGAGCCCGGAGCAGAGTACGGAACCGGCTGAGGCAAGCAGCAGCGCAAGCCCAGGGGCCTCCGCAACGTCGGAGCCGCCGTCGTCCTCCCCTGCTGCCTCGCCGTCCGCCTCGACGCCTTCCACGCCGGCCCCGAGCAGCGCGGCGCCAGCGCCAGGTTCCACGGCCGCCGGCGCGCAGCTGTGCAAGTCGTCGGCGCTGAAAGCCAGCACGGACGCCACCGGCGGCGGCGCGGCCGGCAGCGTCTACATGCGGCTGATCCTGACCAACAGCGGCACCGCGGCCTGCCACCTCAAGGGCTTCCCCGGAGTATCACTGACCAACGGTGCCGGCGGCCAGCCGATCGGCGCGCCGGCCCGGCGGGACGCGGCCACACCCGTGAGCGATGTCCTGCTGGCCCCCGGAAAGTCGGGTTCTGCCGAGCTGCGCTACACTCAGGCCCGCAACTACCCGGACTGTGTCCTGGCTCAGGCGGCCGGTTTCCGGATCTACCCGCCCGAGGACACCGCATCGCTGTTCGTGGCCAGACCTTCGGACGCCTGCAGCAACGCCTCCATCGAACTCCTCACCATCGGGGCGTTCCAGCCCAGTTAGTCCTGCCGCTCCCGGCTGCATCGCTTCCGCACGGTCCTGCCCAGGGGCTGGTGACTGCGCTGTTCCTCCGCCCCAATTTCATAAGTACACTTGCGATTACGTCGTGGGCCTCACCCGCCTGGCAGGGCCCGCGGCACGAGTGCTCCGCGATGTGGCTACGGTTGAAGGCAGGTTGATTTCCATGACGTCGCTCTGGTTGGACCGTACCGATACTTTCAGCGGAGACGACTTCCGCCACGGGGAAACGTACGACACTGTTGTCGTCGGCGCGGGCCTCACCGGACTGGTCACCGCGCTCCTGCTGTCACGCTCGGGACAGAATGTCCTGGTGCTCGAAGCCAGGAGCCCAGGCGCTGTGACCACCGGCAACACCACCGCCAAGGTCACCCTGCTGCAGGGGACTGTCCTCTCCGCCCTCCGGCGCCAGTACCCCGCCAGAATGGTCGATGCTTACGTGGCCGCCAACCGCGAGGGGCAGGCCTGGCTACTGCGGTACCTTGAATCCAGCAACCTCCCCTATCAGGAGCGTGACGCTTATACGTACGCCACCACGCCGCAGGGCGCCGGAATCCTGCGCAAGGAACTCGCCGTGGCGTTGGCCGCGGGCGTCGAGGTGGACTACCTGCGGAACCCCGGGCTGCCCTTTCCGGTCCACGGTGCGGTGCGGCTCCGCGGACAGGCGCAGATCAATCCCATGGATGCCGTCCTCGCCCTGGCCAAGGACGTGCGCTCGCACGGCGGCACCGTCGTCACCGGCGTCCGGGTCCTGAACGTCCGCGGTACCGCCCCGTCCACGGTCGAGACGGACCATGGGGCGGTGCGCGCCAATTCCGTGGTGGTCGCCACTGGCACGCCGATCCTGAACCGCGGCCTGTACTTCGCCAAGCTCAAACCCAACCGCTCCTATGCCGCAGCGATGGAACTGGCAGACTCCACGGAACCTCCGGACGGCATGTATCTGTCCGTGGAGCACCCCGTCAGGTCGCTGCGCGACTATCCTGCCAACGGCCGGCGCCTGCTGCTGGTGGGCGGTAACGGCCATCCCGTGGGACGGGCGGGGTCGGAGCAGGCGCACCTGGACGAACTGCTGGCCTGGGCACACTCGCACTTCCCTGGTGCCACCGTGACGCACACCTGGTCTGCCCAGGACTACCAGTCCACCAATCTCATGCCCTTCTTCGGGAAACTCCCCCGCGGACGTGGCCGGATTTTCTTCGCCACCGGGTACAACAAATGGGGAATGACCAATGCTGTGGCGGCGTCCCTCGGCATCGCAGCGGACATCCTCGGCGGCAATTTGGAGTGGGCCAAGACCATCCACCGCCGTGTGACGGCCCCGCAGGGTGCCGCGTCCGCCGTCACGCTCAACGCCGGCGTGGCCGCTACCCTCGCGAAGGACTGGGCACGGGCCGGGCTCCAGAAGCTGCCCCAGGAGGGCCCCGCGCCAGCGGAAGGGACGGGCAGCGTTGCCCTTCGCGGCCGCAGACCCGTGGCAACGTCCACCGTGAACGGCACGACTTGTTCCTTGTCGGCCGTCTGCACGCATCTCGGCGGCATCGTGCACTGGAACGACAACGAGAAATCCTGGGACTGCCCCCTGCACGGTTCGCGTTTCAGCAGCGACGGCACGCTGCTCGAAGGACCGGCCACACGCGACCTCCAGCCTGCGGCGGAGTCCGGGCTGAAAGACGGCTGACGGTCCGACGGCGGAAGACCAACGACGGCGGAAGGTCCGGCGACGGCGGCTGTCCCGCCGACTGCGGAATACTGTCGGAGCCTTAGGGCATGATGGAGGCATGCAGTCGCAGGGGCCCGCCGGCACATCCGGCGGCACATCTTCGGTGGACTCCATGGGCCAGTTCAGCCGGCCCACCAGGGAGTGGTTCCTGGGCGCCTTCTCCGAACCGACCCCCGCCCAGCGCGGTGCCTGGAACGCCATCTCCTCCGGTTCTCACGCCCTGGTTGTCGCCCCCACCGGTTCGGGAAAGACGCTCGCCGCCTTTCTGTGGGCGCTGGACAGGCTGCTGCATTCCGGCGCCGCGGCTTCCGGCGTGCCGGCTTCCGGGGCAAAGCGGCCAAAGCGGAAAACCCGAGTCCTGTACATATCGCCGCTCAAGGCGCTTGGCGTCGACGTCGAACGCAACCTCCGCTCACCCCTCATCGGCATCACCCAGACGGCCAAGCGGCTGGATCTGCCGGCGCCGCTGATCACCGTGGGCGTCCGGTCCGGGGACACGCCGGCGTCCGAGCGCCGTGCCCTGCTCAGCAACCCGCCGGACATCCTCATCACCACGCCCGAATCGCTGTTCCTCATGCTGACCTCCCGGGCGCGGGAAACCCTCAGCGAGGTGGACACCATCATCGTGGACGAAGTCCATGCCGTGGCCGGCACCAAGCGCGGCGCCCACCTCGCCGTCTCCCTGGAGCGGCTTGATGCGCTGCTGCCCAAACCGGCACAGCGGATCGGGCTGTCCGCCACGGTGGAGCCGCGTGAGCTGGTAGCGCAGTTCCTGGCTGGCTCCGCTCCGGTCGAGATCGTGGCCCCGCCTTCCCGCAAGAACTGGGACCTCACCGTGTCCGTCCCTGTGGAGGACATGTCTGATCTCCAGGGCGCGGCCGGGGCCTTCGATTCAGGTCCGGCCTCGGGGCTGCAGCCCCAGGCCTCCATCTGGCCGCATGTGGAGGAGAAGATCGTGGACCTGGTGCTGGCCAACCAGTCCACCATCGTCTTTGCCAACTCCCGGAGGCTCGCTGAGCGGCTGACTGCGAGGCTGAACGAAATCCATGCCGAACGGCAGCTCCTGGCTGTCGGGGGCGGCTGGGAGGAGCCGGCACCGGCCATGCCCGGCCCTCTCCAGACCTCCACGGCCACACCCGCCCACATGATGGCGCAGGCCGGTAGCACCTCGGGCGCCGAACCGCTGTTGGCCAGGGCCCACCATGGCTCCGTCTCCAAGGACCAGAGGGCCCTCATCGAGGACGATCTGAAATCCGGACGGCTGCGCTGCGTCGTGGCGACGTCCTCATTGGAGCTCGGCATCGACATGGGCGCCGTGGACCTTGTGGTCCAGGTGGAGTCGCCCCCGTCCGTGGCCAGCGGGCTGCAGCGCGTGGGGCGCGCGGGGCACCAGGTGGGCGAGATCTCGCAGGGCTATCTCTTTCCCAAGCACCGTGCCGATCTCGTCCACACCGCCATCACCGTGGAGCGCATGCTGGCCGGCAAGATCGAACGGCTCAGCGTTCCGGCCAACCCCTTGGACATCCTGGCCCAGCAGACCGTTGCCGCCACGGCCCTGGGCAGGATCGATGTGGAGGAATGGTTTGCCACCGTGCGGCGCTCGGCCCCGTTCGCCACCCTCCCGCGCTCCGCCTTCGAGGCCACCCTGGACCTGCTGGCCGGGCGCTACCCGTCCGACGAATTCGCCGAACTCCGTCCCCGCATCATCTGGGACCGGAATGAAGGGACCATCGAGGGCAGGCCAGGCGCGCAGCGCCTCGCCGTCACGTCCGGAGGCACCATTCCCGACCGTGGGCTGTTCGGCGTCTATATCATCGGCACCGAAGCGGAGGGATCGTCCTCACCTGGCGGGGACGCCGCCGGCAAGGTTTCCGGCACGGCCTCGCCCGCAAAGGGCGGCCGACGCGTCGGCGAGCTTGACGAGGAGATGGTCTACGAATCCCGGGTTGGCGATATCTTCGCCCTCGGTGCCACGAGCTGGAAGATCGAGGACATCACGCACGACCGCGTGCTGGTCTCCCCCGCCTTCGGACAGCCCGGCAAACTCCCGTTCTGGAAGGGCGACTCCTTGGGGCGGCCCGTTGACCTCGGCCGCGCCCTTGGCGCGTTCGTCCGGGAACTGTCCGCGTCCGACGTCGGCCCTGCCACCGAACGCTGCAAGGCCAGCGGCCTTGACGACTTCGCCGCCAACAACCTGCTGCAGTACCTCAATGAGCAGAAGCTTGCCACCGAGGTGGTGCCCAGCGACACCACGCTGGTGGTGGAACGCTTCCACGACGAACTCGGCGACTGGCGGGTCATTCTCCACAGCCCGTTCGGCATGCCGGTCCACGCGCCGTGGGCACTTGCCGTGGGCCAGCGCCTCCACCAGCGCTACGGCCTGGACGGCTCTGCCATGGCAGCAGACGACGGCATCGTGCTGCGCGTGCCCATGATGGAGGACGAACCTCCCGGCGCCGAGCTGTTTCTGTTCGACCCCGAGGAACTGGAGCAGATCGTCACGGCCGAGGTGGGCGGCAGCGCCCTGTTCGCCTCCCGCTTCCGCGAGTGCGCAGCCCGTGCCCTGCTGCTGCCGCGGCAGACCCCGGGCAAGCGGCAGCCGCTGTGGCAGCAGCGGCAGCGGTCGGCCCAGTTGCTGGATGTCGCGCGGAAGTATCCGTCCTTTCCGATCGTGCTGGAAACCGTTCGGGAGTGCCTCCAGGATGTCTATGACCTGCCGGCATTGAAGGAAATCGCCAGCTCCGTAGAACGCCGCGAACTGCGCATCGTGGAGACCACCACGCAACAGCCGTCGCCATTCGCCAAGTCGCTGCTGTTCGGGTACGTGGCGCAATTCCTCTATGAAGGTGACTCGCCGCTGGCAGAGCGCCGGGCGGCCGCCCTGGCACTGGATTCCACGCTCCTCAATGAGCTCCTGGGCCGGGTGGAACTGCGGGAACTGCTGGATGCCAGGGTTATTGAAGCGACCGAGCGCGAACTGCAGCGGCTCGCCCCGGACCGCCGGGTGCGCGGCATGGAGGGCGTCGCCGACCTGCTGCGGCTGCTGGGCCCGCTGTCGCCGGATGAAGTGGCCGCCAGGCTTGAGGCGCCGGGTGAGCCTGCCCTGCTGCTTGAGTCTGTCGAAACCGCCGCACCGTTGGTTGAGCCTGTCGAAAGCGGGCCCGTCGACACCAAGCCTGCCGAAACGGCGCCGGACGAAACCCTCGTCGCGGACGCCGCCTCCCACCTCGCCGCACTCCAGCGGGCCAACCGCGCCATCAGGGTGAACATCGGCGGCGTCGAGCGCTTCGCTGCGGTGGAAGACGCCGCCAGGCTGCGCGACGCCATCGGGGTTCCCCTCCCCATGGGCGTGCCCCTGGCGTTCATCGAGCCAGTGGCGGATCCCCTCGGTGACCTCGTCTCCCGCTACGCGCGGACGCACGGTCCGTTCACGGCCACGGAAGCCGCGGCGAGGCTGGGACTTGGGGTCGCCGTCGTCGGTACTGCACTGAAGCGGCTCGCCGCGGATGGCCGCGTTGTGGAGGGCGAGTTCCGGCCCCACGTAGAACCGGTTACGGACCAAGGTGCCGAATCGCCGGGGCAGGGCGGCAGCGCCGCCGACACGGCTGAGGAGACCGGGGGCGCGAGCGCCGCCGAGACACCGTCCCCAGGCGACGCACCGCGCACATCAGCGGTCATTGTTGCCCCGGCCGGCAGTGAATGGTGCGACGCCGAAGTGCTCCGCAAGCTCCGGCGTCGTTCGCTGGCCGCGCTGCGCGCGGAAGTGGAGCCCGTGGATGGCACTGCATACGGGCGGTTCCTTCCCGCCTGGCAGAACGTGCGCTCGCCGGGAACCCGTGGCGGTCAACCGGCGCTGCGCGGGCTGGACGGAATCGTCACTGCCATCGACCAGCTCTCCGGCGTTCCGGTACCGGCGTCGGCCTGGGAACCGCTTGTGCTGGCCAGCCGCGTGTCGAACTACCAGCCCGCGATGCTGGACGAACTCATGGCGGCCGGCGAGGTCCTCTGGTCCGGTGCAGGCTCCCTGCCCGGCAACGACGGCTGGATCAGCCTGCATCTGGCAGAATCGGCGGAGCTGACGCTGAATCCCGCCATCGACTTCGAGCCCGGGGATGCCCAGCGGCGGCTGCTGGACCACCTGCAGACGGCCGGCGGCGGTTACTTTTTCCGGCAGCTGACTGACATTGCGGGCGGGATGGATGCCGTGCTCGGCGATCAGGAAGTGGTGTCCGCACTGTGGGACCTGGTCTGGGCGGGCCTCGTGACCGGTGATACGTTCGCACCCGTCCGCGCCCTCATCGCCGGCGGGCACACGGCCCACCGCCAGGTAGCGCGGCCGCCCCGTGCACGGGCCCCGCGGATGAGCAGGCTGGGGCGCTCGCATGGAACGGGCCTGCTGGGCTCGCCGGGGCTTTCCGGCGGGCGGTACGGCCAGGTCACCGGACAGGCCCCCACGCCGCCGCTGGCAGCGGGACGGTGGTCGGCCCTCCCCTCCCCTGAGCTCGACGCCACCGTTCACGCCCGCGCCACCGCGGAACTGCTGCTCGACAGGTACGGTGTGGTCACCCGCGGCTCCGTCATGGCAGAAAACATCCTGGGCGGCTTCGGGCTCATGTACAAGGTGCTGGCCAGGCTGGAGGAGGCCGGACGCTGCCGCCGCGGCTACTTCATCGAGCATCTCGGTGCGGCCCAGTTCGCCGTTCCGGCCACGGTAGACCGCCTGCGCTCATATTCCGAGGACACGCAGCTTGCCAAACCGGAACCCGCAGCTTTGGCCCTCGCCGCCACGGACCCTGCCAACCCCTACGGGGCCGCGCTGCCCTGGCCGGCCCTGAGTGTCGAGGCCGGCAGCGGCCACCGTCCCGGCCGCAAGGCAGGGGCTCTGGTGGTGCTGGTCGACGGCGCCCTGGCGCTGTATGTGGAACGCGGCGGCAAGACACTCCTGGTATTTACGGAGGACGATGCGGTGCTGGCCGCGGCCGGGGCGGCGCTTGTCGACGTCGTGAAGCGCGGCGCCGTAGACAAGCTCGTCATGGAAAAGGTCAACGGCCACGGCATCCTGGACACTCCCGCCGCGGCGGCTTTGACGGCGGCCGGCGCCTACTCCACCCCGAAGGGACTGAGAATCCGTGCCTGAGGGTGATTCGGTCTGGCGTGCCGCCCAGCAGCTCCACGGCGCCCTCGCCGGCCAAAAGCTGACAGCCTCGGACTTCCGCGTGCCGCGCTTCGCCACGCTGAATCTCCGGGGCTGGACAGTGCAGGAGGTGGTCCCGCGAGGCAAACACCTGCTCATGCGGCTGGTCGGTCCGGACGATGAACGGCTGACCATCCATTCGCACCTCAAGATGGAGGGCAGCTGGCAGGTCTACCCGCCCGGCGGACGATGGCGTAAACCGGGCTTCACTGCCCGGTGTGTGCTGCGAACACCGGTGGCAGACGCCGTCGGCTTCTCCCTCGGGCTCCTTGATGTCATCAAGACCTCCGAGGAGGACAAAGCTGTGGGGTACCTGGGGCCGGACCTCCTGGGCCCGGACTGGGATCCGGCCGAGGCGGAGCGGCGCGTGGCTTCCGCACCGGACGTTCCGATCGGCGTGGCATTGCTGGACCAGCGCAACCTTGCCGGAATCGGCAACATCTACCGCTGCGAGGCCTGCTTCCTTTCGGGAATCCACCCCGCCTCGCCAGTCTCGGCCGTGGCGGATCTGCCCGCCTTGTTCGCCGATGCCAAGCAGCTGCTCGAAGCCAACCTCGGCCCCGGCCGCCGCACAACCCTGCTCAATGCGCGCGGGACGCCGGTGGGCAGGGCGGCCGGCCGCCCCGGGTACTGGGTCTACCGCCGGGAGCACCAGCCATGCCTCCGCTGCCGGACCCCCATCCGCCACGGCGTGCTGGGCAAGCCTGTGCCGCGCAGGGCTTTTCCGCCCAGGGCGTCCCCGGCCTCCATCTCGACGTCCGGCGGGGAGGGTGTGGCCGCGCCGGCCACTGGCCTACCGGTTATGGGCACGCCGGCTGCGGGGACGCCGGAGCTGGTCACCGAGGAGCGCGACATTTACTTCTGCCCGAAATGCCAGCCCCTCCTGGGAGCCGGCGACGCCTGACCCGGCCTCCCCACCGATGGGGATGGGCAAGGGGCGTGCCGCCGGAGGGTTCCGTGCCTCACGAGGGCTTCCGTGTCATCAGGCCGCGGGGACGGGCGCCTCGGACCCTCCCACGGAGCCTGCCGGCTCCTTTTCGTCCGTCGGCTCCGCCTTTACCCCCGGCTCCGCCCCGGAGGCTGCGTCCGCCTGAACCGCCGCGACGGCGGTCGGGACCATGAAGTACGGCAACAGGAGTTGCACCAGCGGCCCGATAGCCAGCGCATACACCACGGTGCCCACGCCAACGGATCCGCCAAGCAGCCAGCCCGCGCCAAGAACCACCACTTCGATGAGAGTCCTGGAGACGCGCACCGACCATCCCGTGCGGCGGGCCAAGCCGGTCATGAGGCCGTCGCGGGCACCCGGACCAAACCGCGCACCGATGTAGCAGGCCGACGCGATGCCGTTGAGCAGGACGGCCCCGGCGAGCAGGGCGATCTGGCCGCCCACCTGCGAAAAGGCGGGGATCAGGGCAAGTCCGATATCGGCGAACACACCCACCAGCACGGCGTTGCACAGGGTGCCGAATCCGGGCCACTGCTTCAGCGGAATCCACAGCAGCAGCACCAGGAAGCTGACGATGATCACCACCGCACCGATGCTCAGACCCGTCCTGCCGGCAACCCCCTGATGGAACACGTCCCAAGGATCGAGGCCCAGTCCGGCACGGATGAACATGGCCAACGAGACGCCGTACATGGCAAGGCCGGTAAAGAGCTGGAGCAGTCTGCGAGTCATCATTCACCCATCCTGAGTCACGACTGGCCTTGTTTTCCATGGCCAGTTTGAGATACTGGCCTTATGTCCGGTTCCCTCAGCCCCGCAGCACTGGCACGCCTCCTGGGCAGCTGGCACGTTGGCGCGTCGCCCGCCTACCGGGAACTGGCCGACGTCGTCCGCCTTCTCGTGCTGGACGGCCGCATCCCGCTGGGAACCGCTCTCCCGAGCGAGCGGACCCTATCCGATACCCTGGCCGTCAGCCGGACCACCGTGACCGCCGCCTACGCAAGCCTGCGCGAGCAAGGATTCCTGAGCAGTGGCCAGGGCACCCGCGGCCGCACCTGCCTTCCGCGCAGCTCCGACCAACCCACCGGCGCGGGGCCCGGCGGGGAGGTGGGCGCCGATCTCTCGGGCGCTCCCGGCCTCGCTGTTCCCGAGGGCGTCATCGATCTCGCCTATGCCTCCCTCCCCGCCAGCGGCGAAGTCGTGCACCGGGCCTTTGCCTCCGCCCTGACCGAGCTGCCTGCCCTTTTGCCTGGATTCGGCTATGACGCGCTTGGCGTCCCCTCGCTCCGGGAGGCCATCGCAGCCCGCTACTCCGCCGTCGGGGTGCCCACGGCGCCGGGCCAGATTTTGGTGACCTCGGGTGCGCAGCACGCCCTGAACATCGTGCTGCGGGCGATGGCCGGCAAGCAGGACAAGGTGCTGGTGGAGCAACCCACGTACCCAAACGCCCTCGACGCCATCCGGGCACAGGGCTGCCGGATGGTCCCGGTGGCGCTGCCTCCGGCGCCGGAAACCGGGTGGGACCTGGACGCGGTGGAGACTGCCCTGATGCAGCAGCGGCCCAAGCTGGCGTACATGGTCCCCGACTTCCACAACCCCACCGGACGGCTCATGCCCGATGCCCAGCGCCGCCGGCTGGTCCGCGCCGCCGCCGCTTCGGGCACGGTGCTGGTGGCGGATGAGACTCTTCGGGAATTGAACCTCGACGGCGGAACCGCGGCGCCGCTGGCGGCCTTCAGCCCGGCAGTGGTTTCCATCGGATCGCTGAGCAAATCACACTGGGCGGGACTCCGCACAGGCTGGATCCGGGCCTCCGAAAGCCTGATCCAGCGCTTTGCCGGGGCCAGGACCACGATGGACCTGGGCGGCCCGGTGGTGGAACAGCTGGCCGCGGCCCACCTGGTCCGGGCCCTGGACGAGCCCCTGCCGGCACGTCGGGCCGCACTCAGGGAGAGCCGGACGGCACTGCTGGATCTGATCGCCGCCCACCTGCCGGAGTGGCAGGCGGAACGGCCCGCGGGCGGCCTGGCCGTCTGGTGCCGGCTGCCCTCCGCCAGCAGCACAGCGCTCACTGTCATCGCGCCCGACTACGGCATCCGGCTCGCCGCCGGACCGCGCTTCGGGGTGGGCGGCGTCTTTGAGCACCACCTCCGCGTGCCCTTCACCCTGCCCCCGGACAAACTGGAGCAGGCGGTCCTGGCACTGCGCTCGGCCCAGGACCGGCTGGACGCCGCCCCGCAATTGCGCAGGACACTCAGGGAATCCCCGGCCGTGGCCATCGCCTGAGGCTCCGGCTCCCAGCGAGACGCGCCCGCTGGGCTGAGTCGCCGTCCGCCCCCGGCGCCTGCGCGGCTAGCGAATTCCGGCCGGGCCAGCCGCAGCGTGCCCGGCAGGGCGGCCCATGCGCTGCTTCGCAGTATTGGTTCCGGGACCGATGGGCACATGCGCCGTTGCCTTGGCCAGGCCAAAGAGCGGCATCCCGTTGTAGACCACCTCGATCCCGCCGGCCGGCACTTGGTATGTCTCGTGCCACACGCCGACGTCGCCGGTTCCGGCGAGCTCCTTCATAAAGCGGCGCCAAGGCTCCAGGTGCGGGGACTCCCTGTCCGCCGCAAACTTGCGCAGGTGTTCGGGACTCTCCCAGTAGCTGAGCAGGACGGTGGTGCGCCCGAACCACTGCTCGTACCCCAGCAGGCCCGACGACGGGCTTCCGGCCAGGTACCGGAGCATCCTGGGCATCGCCGCAGCCGCCTTGGCGACCGTTCCGACCTTCCACCAGCGGTTCGCACGCATGCCGATCAGGAATACGGTCACCGACTCCCGCCCCGGGTCAGCGGTGTAGCGGCCCGGGAATACGTTCTGCGCCATGACAGCTCCTTGATGCTTTTAGACGGGTTTCATAACGTTGTTCCATAACATTGTTACAAAACAAGGTTATGAAACAATAGGCAACATGGCAAGACCCGTAGTGCACAACGATTCGCTCAGAGAACAGCTCCTGGGTGCCGCGGCGGACCTCGTGGACAGGGAAGGGCCCGCACGGGTCACGCTGCGCGATGTCGCGTCCGCGGCGCAGACATCCACCAGTGCCGTCTATTCGCTGTTCGGCGGAAAATCCCAGCTGCTGACGGCGGTGGTCGACGACGGCTTCCGCTCGTTCCGCGACTCGCAGGTGGCCGCGGCACCGGGCGGCCTGCACGCGCTCGGCACCGCCTACCGCGCCTGGGCACTGGAGCATCGGGCGCTGTACCGGCTGATGTTCGGCGGCGCCCTGGCGGCCTACGCCGACTGCCGGCCCAGCCCCGACGCGGCGGCAGACGCAATGACGCCGCTGATTGAAACCGTCGCCTCTGCGCAGGCAGCCGGCACGTTAAGGGTGGCTCCCGTGGAGGTGGTTTCCTCTGCAATCTGGGGGCAGGTTCACGGCCTCGTGAGCCTCGAGTTGGCGCAGGTCGGGCCGCCCGACACCGACTGGCCGGCGGTCTACGCCTCGGCGCTGGACGCGATCAGCCGCGGCTGGGCCTCCTGACGCGCCCTGCCGGGTCACCGCCCGGAGGTGAATTCGCCGGAACGGGTCGAATTCGCCGGAAGGTTCCGGCGACCGGGCAGGGTTCCGGCGAACTCAACGCCGGAACGGCCCAGGCAGGAGCACAAAGTAGAATGGACCGGTGATGCAATCCCCCCTCCCCGTACGCGACGGCGTGAACGCAACCCGCCTGCGCCTGCCGGACGAGGGGCCATGGACCACCGCGATGGACTACATGATGCACCGCTGGGGCCACATCGACCCGCAGGGCATCGAGGACCGGTTCGACGCCGGCGAGATCGTGGGCGAAGGCGGTGTCCCCCTGGACCGCCGGACAAGGCTCGAGGACCACACCTTCATCTGGTACTACCGCACCCTCCCGCCCGAGACCCGGCTGCCCGTTGAACTGAACATCCTCCACCAGGACGATCACATCCTCGTGGTGGATAAACCCCACTTCCTTCCCACCACTCCCGGCGGAACGTATATCCAGGAGTCGGCCCTGGTGCGGCTGCGGAACCAGCTGGGCCTCCCGGACCTGATCCCCATGCACCGGCTGGACCGCATGACCGCCGGCATCCTGCTCCTCTCCACCAACCCGGAGACGCGCGGCAGCTACCAGGTGCTCTTCGAGAAACGCCAGGTCCAGAAGGAATATGAGTGCGTGGCCGCCGCTGAGCCTGCTGCCGGGCACCCCGCCGTCGACTTCCCCGTGGTGGTCCGGAACCGGATGACCAAGTCCCGCAGCTACCTGCTCGCCGAGGTCATCGATGGCGAGCCGAATGCCGAGACACGAATTGATCTGCTGAAGACGTTCGACGCCGGAACTGCCGACGGCGGTCGCCGCGCCTCTGGTTTGACCCAGCGGCGCGGCCTCTACCGGCTGGAGCCTCACTCGGGCAAGACCCACCAGCTGCGGGTGCACATGGCATCCCTGGGCCTGGGCATCCTGCACGACGCCTTCTACCCTGAGCTCCTGGACAAGGCACCGGACGACTACACCAAGCCGCTTCAGCTCCTCGCCCGGGGGATCCGTTTCGTTGATCCGATCACCGGTAGGCCCGTGGAGTACCGGAGCCGGCTCGAACTGAGCGAAGCCCCCTAGCAGCACAGCGTGAGCAGCACAGCGTGCGGGTCCGGGCGAGGCAGGCTCCTTACCCGGGCCGGCCAGGGCCTCCGCCGGACTCTTCCAGGGCCTGCCGGAAAATCCCGGCGGTCTCCTCGCTGAACAGCACGAATTCCACGAGCTCCACCCTTGGCTTTTCGCCCTCCAGCGGACGGCCGGAGTACGCCCGCACCGCTTCGATCCCCAGCTGCGCCACCTTGCGGGCATCCCAGCCGTACACGCCCGCACTGACGGCCGGAAACGCCATGGACCGTGCCCCGAGACCGTCGGCTATCCGCAGGCCTTCGGTGAAACACGAGGCAAGCAGCGCCGGGTTGGTCTGGCCGGCGTGGCGGTTCGGTCCAACGGTGTGGATCACCCACTTCGCCTGCAGCCGGAACCCCGGCGTGGCAACGGCCGCACCCACCGCGAGGCCGTCCTGCAGCTTCGTCGCGCGCAACTCGCGGCAGGCCTCCAGCAGTTCCGGTCCGGCCGCCCGGTGGATCGCACCGTCCACGCCGCCGCCACCCAGCAACGAGGAATTCGCTGCGTTGACGATCGCTTCCACAGGCCGCGCTGTGATGTCGCCCTGAACAATTTCAATCCGCATGCAGCCAGTGTGGCACCGCTGCCCGTTCGGACGAAGACCCCAGGATCCCCTGCCGGCGATAAGTGCGGTACCTTGTGCGAATGGACTTCGGCAACGCGGAAACCTGGGGGACCGCGATCTACTTCTGGATCGTTCCGGCGGTACTCGGCGACGCCATCTTCCCGCCCGTCCCCTCCGAGATGGTTGTCATCACCGGCGGGGCGCTCTCCGCCGAGGGCCGGGCCAACCTGTTCCTGATCGGCCTCCTGGCGGCGTCGGCCTCCTGGGCGGGCGACGTCGTGGTCTTCCAGCTGTTCAAGCGGCGGCTCAGCCATGTGCTGGACCGCTGGCGGTGGGGCAGGAAAGTGCACCGCGGCATCCACGAGGCCATCGCCAAGGCGGGGCGGTCCTCCACCTACGGCACCATCATCGGGGCCAGGTTCATTCCCGGCGGCAGGCTCGCCACCTCCGCAGCGGCCGGCATAGCCGACGTCTCCTCGGGAGGCTTCAACCTCTGCGCGGGGCTGGGTGCAGTCCTCTGGGCCACGTGGCTTGTCGGGCTCGGCTACTTCACGGGCTCGGCCACCCGGCTGCCCTTCTGGGCCAGCTCACTTATCGGAGTGGCTGCCGGCCTGGTGATCGGCGCCGTCGTCGGAGTCATCGCCACCCGGCGCCGCGGCAGCCGGTCCCCGGTCGACGAGCCGGGCGAGCCCGCCCCCTAACAGCAGCCCGAAAGGTCAGACGGGCGCCCACCGGCCGCGACTGCGGCGGAGCACCAAAAGCGAGCCGGTCACCGCAACGCGTTCGACGGCGTCGCGCATCATGGCGGCGGACGCATGCGCCTGGCGGTTCTCACCGCTGAATTCGGTGGGCTCCACGAGGAACCGGAGGTTCAGCTGCGGCACACCGCCGGCCAGTTCCAGCTGGTTTGCTTCCACGTGATGGCGTGTGCCGAGGGCTTCGACGGCGGCGGCCATGACGGCTTCGGGAGGGTTGCCGGGCTTCAACCCGGTGATCTTCAGTCTGGTCTGGAACGACGGCATGGACACCACCCTAGCGGCACCGCGCATGCGGACGATGAGCGCGAACGGGCAGTTAATGCCCCTCAAACCGGCTCCAAGGGGCCACAACTGCCCGTTCGCGCTCCGCCGAAGGCGGCCGTGAAAATGGCCAGTTGCGTTTTGTCCGGGGCGAGCCTATGTTGGCAAAAAGGGGCGCGATCATGCACGAACTCTCTGTCACGCAGGGCCTTGTTGGCGCCGTTCCGAACACCACAGGCGAACGGCCGGCCACTGCACTCAACGTCGGCATCGCCCTGTCCCGGTTCCACGGCTGCGGCGGCGCCGACGTCGAATTCCCCGGCCAAAAACCCAGGCTGAAGTCCTCGGAGGTGCCATAGAACTCTGGCATACAACGTGCGGCTGCGGCGATGAAGCCAGCATCCGCATTTCATAAGGGCACAAACCGATCCGGCACCTTACCCGGATCGCTAACAAGAGGACACCGGCCCCACAAGGGCCACTGAAAGAGGCAATGATGCCTGCTGAAACTGCCCGCAAGGCGGAAGAAGCCCACTCCCCCACCCACAACCTGACGGGCAGGTAGGCCATGTCGGGCGAAGACCGGCCGCTGCAGAGCGGCGACTGGATCCGCGGTTTCCTCCGGGCTTGGGGCACTGACGACGCGGCCGCCCGTGGCGGCGCCGAGGATCTGGTCCGGCAAATAGCGGAGCTTTACGGATCGGCGCTGCGACGGATCCTGGAAATCCTGCATCGCCAGGGGAAGCTCGATGAAGCCACACTGGAGGCGCTGACGGCGGATGACCTCGTGTCTGCCCTCCTGCTGGTCCACGGGCTGTACCCGCGCTCGTTGGAAGCCCGCGTGGCCGCGGCGCTGGACCGGATCCGGCCCTATCTCGGCTCCCAGGGCGGCGACGTGGAGCTGGAGGGCACTAGCACGGACGGCGTAGTGCGGCTCAAGCTCTACACCGACCCTGACGCCCCGCCGTCGTCCACGCCGCTGAAAGTCGCCGTGGAGGAGGCCATCAAAGCAGTAGCACCGGAGGTCACCGCCATCGACGTTGTTGAAGTGGAAAAACAGCCCGGACTGCCGGACCTCATTCCCGTGGACTCACTTCCTGTCCGGGCGATCAGTCCTGCGGACGCAACACCCGCAGCGGCCTGGCACGACATGACCGGCGGCATCTGGGTACCGGTTCCGGAAATCGCCGGCCTCGAATCCGGCGATGTCGCGGGGTTCCTGATTGGCGGCTACCCGCTGCTGGCCTGCCGCGCCGGACAGGATGTCTACGCGTACCGCGACCACTGCCCGCGCTGCTCCGGCTCCATGGCCGGCGCAGTCCTGGAGGCCGCTGCCGAGCGGGCCGGCGGGAGCGTCCTCCGCTGCCCCACCTGCCGCGGCCACTTTGATGTGCACCGCGGCGGGGCCTGCCTTGAGGACAAGGGGCTGCACCTGGATCCGCTTCCGCTGCTGGCTCGGGCCGGAGTATTGTCTGTCGCCATCCCGACTGAATCCGGGCAGCCCGCACCGCTGCCAGCAGCCCCGGCACCTCCAGCCCGGGCAGAGGCGACGCCGGTGCAGTCCATCCCGCTGGTCGCGCCGGCAGGGCAGGCGGTCCCGGAACTGCAGGCGGCTGCAGGACAGGACGCATGAGTAGACTGCGGGCACGGGAATTCTGTGCACGCCTCGCCCCGCTCCCTCAACCGGCGAAAGGTGAGGGAGCGTCTGGGGAATCCCGGCGAAAGGTGAGGGAGCGTCTGGGCGCTACCCGGTGTTGCGCAGGCCTGCCGCGACGCCGTTGACCGTGATCAGCATGGCGCGCTGGAGCCGGTCGTCGATCTCGGCGCCGGAGATGCTCTTGCCCTCCGCCGACTCGGTGCGCACACGGCGGAGGAGCTCCACCTGCAGGTAGCTGATCGGGTCGAGGTACTGGTCCCGGATTTCCAGCGAGCGCTTCAGAGTCGGCTGGGCGTCCAGCAGCACGTGCTCGCCGGTGAGGTTCTGGATCTCCGTCACGGTCAGCGCGTACTCCTCGCGGATGGCGTGGAAGAGGTGGTGGAGCTCCTTGGGGACCAGGGTGTCCACGTAGTAGCCCGCGATGTCCAGGTCCGTCTTGGCCAGGGTCATCTCGACGTTGGAGAGCACCGAACGGAAGAAGTGCCAGCGGTCCATCATCTCAACGAGCTGGGCGGAGTGACCGGCCTCGCGCGCGGCCCTTAGGCCGGATCCCACGCCGAACCAGCCCGGGACGATCTGGCGCGACTGCGTCCAGCCGAACACCCACGGGATGGCGCGCAGCCCGCCCAGGCCGGCTCCGGAGTCCGGGCGCTTGGAGGGGCGGGAGCCGATGTTCAGGGAACCCAGCTGCTCCACAGGAGTGGACGCCATGAAGTAGGCGGGCAGGTCAGGGTGGTCGATGAGGCTGCGGTAGCGGTCAAACGCGGCATCGGAGATGGTGTCCATGACATCTCCGTAGCGCTCCCGCTGGTCATCGGAGTTGCGCGGTGTGCGGTGCAGGGCCGACCCCTGCATCACGGCAGCGAGGGAGAGCTCCAGGTTCTCGCGGGCCAGCTCCGGCAGCGAGTACTTGTCGGAGATGACCTCGCCCTGTTCGGTGAACTTGATTTCACCCTCGAGGACGCCGTGGGGCTGGGCCATGATGGCGTCGTAGGTGGGCCCGCCGCCGCGTCCGACGGATCCGCCGCGGCCGTGGAACAGCCGGACGCGGACGCCATGCTTGGCGGCGATGTCACGCAGCTTCTGCTGGGTCTTGTGGATCTCCCACTGGCTGGTGATCACGCCGGACTCCTTGTTTGAGTCCGAGTAGCCGAGCATGACCTCCTGAATGTCGCCGCGCAGCCGGACGAGCTCCCGGTAGGAGGAATCGGACAGCAACTGGTCCACGATCTCCGCGGAGGCGCGCAGTTCCTCAACGGTTTCGAGCAGCGGCGCGAAGCCGATCTTCGCATACGGGGCCTCGCCGAAGAGGCTGACCAGGCCGGCCTCGCGGGCCAGGACGGCCGCGGCCAGGACGTCGTCGGCGCCGCGGGTCATGGAGATGATGTACGTCTCGATGACGTCGGGACCGTATGTGCGCAGGGCGCGCCGGATCTCGCGGAAGACGTCGTACGTGCCGTCAGCGACGCCGTCGAGCTTAATCGGGTGGCCGGACAGCGGACGGCGCGAGGCCAACTCGGCGCTCAACACTTCCAGCCGCTGTTCGCGCGTCAGTTCGGCGTACTGGATGCCGGGCCCGCCCAGGCGGTCCATGAGCTGGCCGACGGCGTCATGGTGGTGGTCGGCGTGCTCGCGGATGTCGAGCGTGGCCAGGTGCAGGCCGAAGGAGGCGATGGCACGCCGGACGCGGGCCAGCGCACCGTCCGCCACCAGGGACGCCGAGTGGTTGCGCAGCGAGAGTTCAAGCACTTCAAGCTCGCTGATGAGTTCCTCCGTGGAGGTGTAATCGCGGCCGGGCTGGTGGGGCGAGCCGGCGGACACCCGCTTGCCCGTGTTGATGAGCTTGGCCTTGATGCAGGTGAGCTTGAGCCGGTAGGGCTCCTGGGCGTTGAGTTCGAGGATTCGCCGGTCCAGGCCGGGCAGTTTGGCCAGGTCGGCGTCGATCGACTCGAGCAGTGCCTGGTCCGCACCTGCGAGGGCTGTGGAGTTGGACAGGATGGAAATGAGCTCGTCAATCAGGGCGATGCCGATCCGCACCGCGTTCTGGTTCTGCAGCTGGAGGATCTCGCGGGTCACGGCCGCGGTCACGTTGGGGTTGCCGTCACGGTCGCCGCCGATCCACGAACCGAACTTGATCGGGGCCTTGTGCGCGGGAAGCGTGACGCCGTGCTCGCCCAGCAGCCCGGACAGGTCCGTGAGCATCTCGGGCAGCGCGTCGGTGAGGATGCTGTTGAGGTAGTAGATGGCGTTGCGGGCCTCATCCACCGGAGTGGGCCGGACCTGGCGGAGCTCGTCCGTCTGCCACATCTGGTCGATCATTTCGGACAGCTGGCGGTCCTGCCGCCGCCGGGCCGTGGTGCCCTCCCCGGTGGGTTCGGCCAGCACGTCGGAGAGCTTGCGGATCTTGTCCAGCACGGAGCGCCGGGAGGCCTCGGTGGGGTGTGCGGTGAAGACGGGACGCACGTCCAGTTCGTTCACGACTTCCTGCAGCACCGCCGGGCCCGCCTGGCCGGCTATATCCGCCACGGCCTTGGCCAGCCAGCCGTCCTTTTCCTGCCGCGTGCGCAGGCCGCGGACCCGGTGGACCTGTTCGGCGGCGTTGGCGAGGTGGAAGTAGAACGCAAAGGCACGGACCAGGTCGGTGGCCTGTTCAAGCGGCAGGGAGGCGAGAAGCTCGCGGACCTGGGCAACGACGTCGTGCGCGCTCCACGGACCGGTGGCATCCGCGCCGCCGCGGGCGGCCTCCTTCGATTCCTTGGTCAGCAGGCGCACCTGCTCCACGAGGTCCAGGAGTTCGGGGCCGTGCTGGCGGACCAGCGATTCGCCCAGCAGGGTGGAAACGCGGCGCACATCCGCACGGAGTTCGGCGGCGAGATCTGTTTCTGAATTCATTGCAGTGTCAGCCATGGAAACTATCTTTCGAGGGTTCGGACTTGGCTCGTACACTGCGCTGGATACTGTGAGCCGGCTTACTTGTTCCTATGGCATGTTACCCGCAGCGCGCCGGGGCCGGGAATATGTCTCAGATGCTGTTACCGCCTTGAACCAGGCATCCGGGCCCGGTATGGGGCCCCCTCCCTCCGGGCCTCCAGCCGCACCCCCTGCACGGAATGGAGGGGCGGAATGAAGTGTGTTTGCCTGCGGTTGTACAGGCAGCCGTCTACCCTGGAGGAACCATGAGCACAGCACCCGATGCCCAGCTGCAGCGCTGGCACCGCTTCCGCAACAACCGCAATGCCGCGCTCGCCGCAGAGCACGGCTGGCTCACGCTCACCTCGTTCCAGTGGCTGGAAAGCCAGCCCTCCGCCGTCGACCTCGTCCCCGGCCTCTGGTCAACCGACGGCACGACGGCGGCCCTTGCCGCTGAGGCGGCCGACGGGCTCACGCTCGTGGAGACCGGGGACCCGGTGGATGGGATCATTACGGCCGAGCTCGCCGATGAGGAGTCATTGATGTGGGTCCAGTTCGGCGGCCCGGACGGCCGCCAGGTGGTGGTGGAGCTGGCCATGCGTGCCGGCAAGTACGCCATCCGCACCCGGGATTCGCAGTCTCCGGTTTTCACCGAGTTCGACGGCGTGCCCGCCTTTGATTACCGCCCGGACCTGGTGGTTGAGGCACGGTTTGAGGCGTTTGCCGAGCCGGAGGACGTTCCGATTGCGACCGCGAACCCGCTGGTGGACGGCGTGCACCGGAGCGTCGGCGAGCTGGTGTTCCGGCTCCCCGGGAAGGACCACGAGTACCGGCTTCACGCCGAGGAGGAGAAGCTGGGCGCCCTGACTGTCACGTTCCACGACGAAACCAATGGCGAGAGCACGGACGAGTGGCGCAAGGTGTCCACGGCACGGCCCAGGCCCGACGGGACCGTGGTTCTGGACTTCAACCGCGCCATCAACTATCCCAGTGCCTTCACCCCCTATGGCACCTGCCCGATGCCCGTTAAGAACAACAGCCTCGACGCCAGGATCGAAGCCGGCGAAAAACAGCCCAACCCCTGAGCGCGAACGGACACTTAAGCCCCCAGCCCCAGCGCGAACGCGGGCAGGAAAGGGGCCACAAGTGCCCGTTCGCGCGGGGCCGTAAGTGTCCGTTCGCGCTTCGAACCGCACGAGGGAGGGTCAGACGATCGCGGACACCCCGGTGACGGCGCGGCCCACGATGAGGGTGTTGATTTCATACGAGCCCTCGTAGGTGTAGATCGCCTCGGCGTCGGCGAAGATTTTGGCCATCCGGAAGTCCGTGACGATCCCGTTGCCACCGAGGAGAGACCTGCCCATGGCCACCGTCTCCCGCATCCTCGCCGACGTATATGACTTGGCGAGGGCCACCTGGGCCATGTCCGCAGCGTCACTGTCCTGCAGCTGGGCGATCCGCACCATCATGCCCATGCTCGCCACGGCGTTGCCCAGCATGGCGACGAGCTGCTGCTGAATGAGCTGGAACTTTGCCAGCGGCCGTCCGAACTGCTGCCGTTCGACGGCGTACCGCCGGGCGACGTCGAAGGCCGCCAGCTGCTGCCCCACGGCCTGCCACGCCACCATGATGCGCGAGCCGCGGAGCAGTTTGTTCGTGTCCTCGAAGCTGCTGATCGTCGCAAACCGGTCCGCCTCGCGCACCCGGACGCCATCAAACACGATGTCGGCGTTCTGCACGGTCCGCAGCGCGATCTTGTTTTCGATCCGGCTGCGGGTCACACCCGGCAGGGAGGCGTCCACGATGAACCCGCGGACCGCGCCGTCGGCTTCGTCGCGTGCCCATACCAGCATGTAGTCGCAGAACGTCCCGTTGCCGATCCAGCGTTTGGCGCCGTTCAGCACCCAGCAGTCGCCGCCGTCGTCGGCTGCTCCGCTGTGACTCGATACCCGGCGGGCCCGTGTTTCCATGCCGCCGGCAACGTCGGAGCCGTGCTCGGGTTCGGTGAGCGCGAAGGCGCCCGTGGTGCGCAGGTTGGAGGCATCGTCCAGCAGCCGGTCCCGCTGGTCGTCCGAACCGAACTCGTAGAGCGCCTCGACGAAGAGGTCGTGGTGGACCAGGAAAAAGGTGGCGATCGAGGTGTCCACGCGGGTTATTTCGGCGATCACCAGTCCGGCAAAAAGGTGGCTGTAGCCGCGCTGGGCAGGGGTGCTCAGCTCCAGGGCCGCGAGCTTCGGCAGGATGTGCGCCGGGAACTCAGCCCTGTTCCACCACTCCGCCGCGTACGGGGTGACCTCCGCAGCCAGGAACTCCCGCAGCTCGTGGAGTTTCCGCTGTTCGGGGACGCTGAGCATGGACTCGTAGTCGAAGAAGTCGGCAGTGGGCAGTGTTTCGACGGCGGCCGCGCCGCCAGCTTCAACACCGGTGACGCGCGTCATTTCGGGCCCATCCGGATAGCACCGTCGAGGCGGATGGTTTCGCCGTTCAGCATCGCGTTGTCCACGATGTGCGCCGCGAGATTGGCGTACTCGGCGGGCCGGCCCAGTCTGGACGGATGGGGCACCTGCCTGCCGAGGGAATCCTGGGCCTCGGGCGGCAGGCCGGCCATCATGGGTGTCTCGAAGATCCCGGGCGCGATGGTGACCACACGGATCAGCGAACGGGCCAACTCACGGGCCAGCGGCAGGGTCATGGCCGCCACGGCGCCCTTCGAGGCCGCGTAGGCCGGCTGGCCGATCTGGCCGTCGAACGCGGCAACGGAAGCCGTGTTGATGATGACGCCGCGCTCCTCCCCTCCCAGTTCGGTGGCCGTGGGCTCTGTGGCTGCCATGGCGGCGGCGGCCAGGCGGATCACGTTGAACGTGCCCACCAGGTTGACCTGGATGACGCGGTTGAAGGTCTCCAGCGGCAGGACGCCGTCGCGGCCCAGCACCTTGCCGGGGGTGGCGATGCCGGCGCAGTTGACCACGATCCGCAGCGGACCCAGCGCAGTTGCGGCATCGACGGCGGCCTGCACCCCGTGCTCGCTGGTGACGTCCGTGGGAACGAAGACCGCAGTGTTCGCGGGGCCGGTTTCCGAGCCTGCCTCCGAGCCGGCAGCGCCACCGGAGTTCAGCTCATCGGCGAAAGCCGCGCCGGCCGAAGAGCCGAGGTCCGCGAGCACCACGGAGGCGCCGGCGTCGAACAGCCGCCGGGCAGTCGCGGCGCCCAGTCCGGACGCCCCGCCCGTCACCAGCGCCACAGAACCCTTGATGTCCATACATCCTCCTTGATGCGGAAACCGGCAACCGGCGTGAACATTAGTTAGTGAATGTTAACTGAAAGCCGGGTCACGCGCACCCTTCCCGCGATTCGCTAGGCTGGCGGGATGAGCCAGCCCGACGCGTCAGCGCCCCCCGAGGACTTGCCCCGCTCCGGGAACCCGGGGACCGCGGAGCCCCCAGGATCCCCGGAGACCCCGGAGACCCCGGAGACCCCGGCCACACCGGCCGACTGGGCCGTCCGCGCCACCGAGGCCGCCCGTTCGGTCACCCGGGTGTTCGGCCAGCGGCTCTTTTTCCTGCCCGGGACCCACATCGGCGCGGTTTCCCGCCCCTCGGGCCGCTTCAGCCGACTGATCGGCCCATGGCATTACTGGTGGCAGGCCCACTACGTCGACTGCCTCGTCGATACCGGCCGCCGGGAACTGGGCACGGCGAACCAGCCCCCGGGCCGGTTCGACGGCGAACACCGCCCCAGCGCCGGCCAGCTCGCCTCCCGCCTGGTCACCGGCATCCGGCTGCGCAATTTCCTGACCTTCGTCAACAGCTATTACGACGACATGGCCTGGCTGGCCTTGTCCACCCTCCGGCTCGAAACCCTGGCGGAGGAAAGCCGCCGGCCAAGCCGCCGCCGCAGTGCGCGCATCCGCAGGAGCCTGACGCTCCAGTTCGACTCAGCCTCCACGGACGACCTTGGCGGCGGCACGTTCTGGAGCACGAAACGGGACTTCAAGAACACGCCGGCAACGGCCCCGGTGGCGCTCTACTACGCCCGCACAGGGAACCCGGCAAGGGCACAGGCACTCCTGGACTGGCTCGATGCCAAGCTCTTCGATGCCGGCCGCGGGCTCTACCTGGACGGGCTCCGGATCAGCCCGGCCGGCGAAACCGTCCTCGAGAACGCCGTCTACACCTATAACCAGGGCCCGGTCCTCGGCGCCCTCCTGGAACTCGGCGGCACCAAAAACCTGGAGCGCGCCGCCGCGGTGGTGGATGCGGTGTCGCGGCACCTGACGCTGGCTGGCGGCGTTGGGACCGGCGCCGTCCTCCGCTGCGAGGGAATGGGCGACGGCGGGCTCTTCACCGGAATCCTCACGCGCTACCTTGCCCAGGCCGCACGGGACGGACGCCTGCCCGGGGCCACCCGCGCCACTGCCGCCCGGATGGTCACCGACACCGCCGCGGCCCTGTGGGCGGGCCGCAGGGCAGTGGCCCCCGGGGAGGCCTTGGCCAGGCATGGCGGAGCGGGCCGGCTGATCTTTTCCCACGATCCACAGCGGGCGGCCGGCGAAACCTATCCGCCGGGCGCCGCCGTCGAGCTTTCCACCCAGCTCCAGGCTTGGATGGTGCTGGAAGCCGCAGCGTCCGCGGCAGCCACCCCGCCGCCCGCACCGGCAGCCACCCCCTAGGCCGCCGGCAGGTCGCCGCCGAATTACGTCATGCAACACTTCCGTAATTGATGTGATACTGATCACTTAAAGCGCCGAATGCGTTGCCCGTTAGGTATGGCTAACCTACAGTTTTCGAAGTGAGCATCGCCTAACTTCCCCTGCTCACCAGGACCCCGGTCCGACTGACGTTTTCAGAAAGAAGCCCCCATGAAGATCCGCAAGAACGCACTGGCCGGCATCGCACTCGCCGCCACCGCAGCACTGGGACTGGCTGCCTGCGGCGGCTCCCCCGCCCCCGCCGGAAGCGCCTCCGCAGAGGCGACAAACGGTGAGATCACGGTCTACAACGCCCAGCACGAGAGCCTCACCAAGGAATGGGCCGACGCGTTCACCGCGGAAACCGGCATCAAGGTCACCCTCCGCCAGGGCTCGGACACCGAGATGTCCAACCAGATTGTGCAGGAGGGCGCAGCCTCCCCCGCCGATGTTTTCCTGACCGAGAACTCCCCCGCAATGGCGCAGGTGGAGAACGCCGGTCTGTTCGCCGACGTCAACAAGGACACCATCGCCCAGGTTCCCGCCGAATTCCGCCCGACCACGGGCAAGTGGACCGGCATCGCGGCCCGCTCCACGGTCCTCGTCTATGACAAGGCCAAGCTGACGGCCGACAAGCTGCCCAAGTCCATGCTGGATCTGGCCAAGCCCGAGTGGAAGGGCAAATGGGCCGCATCCCCCAGCGGCGCCGACTTCCAGGCCATCGTGTCCGCCCTGCTCGAACTCAAGGGCGAAGCGGCAACCGCGGCGTGGCTCAAGGGCATGAAGGAGAACTTCACGGCCTACAAGGGCAACAGCACCGCCATGAAGGCCGTCAACGCCGGCGAGGTCGACGCCGCCCTCATCTACCACTACTACTACTACGGCGACCAGGCCAAGACCGGCGAGAACTCCAAGAACGTCACGCCATACTACTTCAAGAACCAGGACCCGGGCGCCTTCGTTTCCGTTTCCGGCGGCGGCGTGCTGAAGTCCTCCAAGAACGCTGACAAGGCCCAGGCCTTCCTCAAGTTCATCACCGGCAAGAAGGGCCAGGAAGTGCTGCAGAAGGGCACGTCCTTCGAGTACGCCATCGCCTCCGGCGTCCCGGCCAACGAAAAGCTGGTTCCGGTCAAGGAACTCCAGGCTCCGGCAGTGGACCCGGCCAAGCTGAACTCCGCAAAGGTCACCGAGCTGATGACCAAGGCAGGACTGCTGTAATTCTGTGACCACGCAGGTATCGGCACCGGAGGTTTCCGGAGGCACGACGACGGCGGGCCGGGGCAAGCGCCCCCGCCCGCCTTTCGGCGTTTCTGCGGTCGCCGTCCTGGCGGTGCTGATCGCCCTGTTTTCGCTCATCCCGCTCGGCTACGTCGTCTTCATGACCGTGGCGACCGGCTGGGAGACAGCCGCCGCGCTTATTTTCCGCGAGCGTGTGGGGGAACTGCTCCTCAATACGGTGCTGCTCACGGTGTTCACGGTGCCGCTGTGCCTGGTCCTCGGTGTCGGCGGAGCCTGGCTCGTGGAGCGGACCACGCTGCGGGGGCACAAGGTCTGGGCTGTGCTGCTGGCCGCACCGCTGGCCATCCCTGCCTTCGTGAACAGCTACGCCTGGGTGTCGGCCGTTCCGTCCCTGCAGGGCCTGTTCTCCGGCGTCCTGATCGCCACGCTCTCCTATTTTCCGCTTGTGTACATCCCCGCAGCGGCTACGCTGGGCCGGCTGGATCCCGCCATCGAACAGTCCGCCGCGTCCCTGGGGCTGGGCGCCTGGCGGGCGTTCTTCCGCGTTGTCCTGCCGCAGCTGCGGATCGCGATGACCGGCGGCGCCCTCCTCGTGGCGCTGCACCTGCTGGCTGAATACGGTGCGTTCGCCATGATCCGCTTCGACACCTTCACCACGGCCATCATGGTGCAGTACCAGTCCACCTTCAACGGCACCGCCGGGAACATGCTGGCCAGCGTTCTCGTGTTTTTCTGCCTCCTCCTGCTGCTGGCCGAGGTCCGGAGCCGCGGCACCGCCCGCTACGCAAAAGTGGGGTCGGGCGCCCAGGCCAAGGCACTCCGGCTGCCCCTGCACGCTTACCAGGTGCCCGCGCAGCTGTTCCTTGCGGCGCTCACAGCGCTGGCCTTCGGGCTTCCGCTGGCCTTCGTGCTGCGGTGGATCATGGCCGGCGGTGCCGAGATCTGGGCGGCTGACGAGTTCCTCCCCGCACTCCTGCAGACCCTCGGCTACGGACTGGGCGGCGCCCTGGTGACCACGGTGGTGGCCTTCCCCATGGCCTACCTTGCCGTGCGCCATCCCGGCTGGTTCAGCAAGGCCCTGGAGCTGTCGAACTACATCACCAGTTCCATGCCGGGAATTGTCGTGGGGCTGGCGTTCGTGACCGTCAGCATCCGGCTGGTGCCCGAGATGTACCAGACGGCCGGCGTGCTGATCGCCGCCTATGTGCTGCTGTTCCTCCCCCGGGCCCTGGTGAACATCCGGGCCGGGCTGGCCCAGGCACCCAAGGAACTGGACGAGGCAGCCCAGGCGCTGGGAACGCCGCCGCTGCTGGCCTTCATCCGTGTCACGCTGCGGCTGACGGCCCCGGCCGCCGCAGGCGGTGCAGCCCTGGTCTTCCTGGCCATTGTCAACGAGCTCACCGCAACGCTGCTCCTCTCTCCCAACGGCACCCGCACGCTCGCCACGGAATTCTGGACCAAGAGCAGCGAAATCGACTATGCCGGCGCGGCGCCCTACGCCCTGCTGATGATCGTCATCTCAGCACCCATGACGTATTTGCTCTTCCAGCAGTCCAAGAAAGTAGCGGGACAGTGACCGAACAATCGCCTTCCAGGGTTCCGGAACCGCGGATCTCGCCGTCCGTGGCTCCCACCACCAACAGCCACCTGGTGATCCAGGACGTCACCAAAAACTTCGGTTCCCAGGCAGTCCTGAAGGGCGTCAATCTGTCGGTGGCCAGGGGCGGCACCACCGCCATCGTGGGGCCGTCCGGTTCCGGCAAGACCACTCTGCTGCGCCTGGTCGCCGGGTTCGAGCATCCCGGCACCGGCAGCATCTTGCTGAACGGGTCCCCTGTCGCCGGCGACGGCGTGTGGAAACCGGCGCACAAACGGCACGTCGGGTATGTGGCCCAGGACGGTGCCCTGTTCCCGCACCTGACGGTGGGGCAGAACATCGCATTTGGGCTCAGCGCCTCAAAGCTCGACGGCGGGCGGCGGGCCATTGCGGCCAAGGTTGCCGAACTGCTGGAAATGGTCTCCCTGGACACCGCCATGGCCAAGCGGCGGCCGCACCAGCTGTCCGGCGGCCAGCAGCAGCGGGTGGCCCTGGCCCGTGCCCTGGCCCGTGAGCCCGAACTTATGCTGCTGGATGAGCCGTTTTCCGCCCTCGATGCCGGCCTTCGGGTGGCAACGCGCCGCGCCGTGGCGAAAGTGCTGAACGAGGCCGGCGTGACCACGATCCTCGTGACCCACGACCAGGCGGAGGCCCTGTCCTTCGCCGACCAGGTGGCCGTGATGCGTGGCGGCAAGCTCGCGCAGATCGGCAATCCGTTTGTGGTCTATACGCGACCTGCGGACCGGGCCACCGCCGAATTCCTGGGCGACGCCGTCATCCTCGACGCATGGATGGAAGGCTCACTGGCCACGTGTTCGCTGGGCGGCATCCCCGTGCGCCGCCCTCCGGCCCAGGGCCGCGTGCAGCTGATGCTGCGTCCCGAGCAGATCCGGATTGCCGAGGACGGGAACATCCGCGGAGTGGTGGTGGACACCGACTACTTCGGGCCCGAGACCACCGTCCGGCTGAAGCTGGCCGTGCCCCCGAAGCTCGCCGGAGCGATGCCGGACCACCGTTACCCCGGCGGCGGGGAAGTGATCACCATCCGGCACTGGAACGCCTCCATCGCCCAGCCGGGCATGGAACTTTGCCTGCGCGTCGTGGGCGAGGCAGTCGCATTTCCGGTCAACGGCGACGGGCCGTCTGCCTAGCCGGCCGTGGCCAGCGGTGTGTACTTGAACGATTTCAGTGTTGCGCTGCCGCCTGCCGTGGCGGCGGTGACCGTGTGCTGGCCCTCCCGCGGGAAGACCAGCGAGGTCAGGGTCTGCTCGCCGCCGTTGACGAAGACCTCGACGGAGGAATAGTCCACGAACACAGTAAGCTCCACGGTCCCCCGGCCGGGTGCCGATCCGCCGCGCGGCGGACTCGAGGCTGAGCGCCGGTCGGTGAAAACGGGGCCGAGCGATTCCGCTCCCGGGACCACGGCCGAGCGCGTCACGAACGCGTTCCCCTCTTCGAAGTCGTAGCCGACCGTGGCGAAGTCCGCCGAGCCGCTCCCGAACCGGAGCTGGGCTTCGGACGCGTCGTCGTCCGGACCTCTTTCGAGGGTCACGTCCAGCCGGTACGCCCCGCTTCCGGGCACTGGAAGCTCCCCCGCGCCGTCTTCCGTGACGCGCCGGCCCGTGACGGTCTGGGCGGCACCTTCCAGAACCGACAGGCCCTTGCCGGGAGTGGACACCAGCGACGGCCTGCCGTGGAGTGTCTTGAGGCGGATGTCCCGCACTATCGAATCGGCGCCGCCCTGCCAGTCAGCGGTGGGCAGCTTGCGCGCGTAGTCCCAGTTGTTCATCCAGCCGATGGCATGGCGGGACGCCATCCGCTGGTTTTCCGGAAGCCGGGGATCATCCCAGGTGACGGCCGCGTAAAAGTCCGATCCGGCGTCGAGCCACTGGTGCCGATCGTCAGCAGGCGTGAAAGAGGTCCCGTCCCAGTTTCCCGTCCAGTAGGCGACGCCGGTGGTCCGGCCTTCCTCGGAGCCGTTGGCGCTCGCGGCGAGGACCCAGGTGCGCTTGGCGGGATCGCCGTCCACGTCCAGCTGGAACAGGTCCGGGCATTCGAGGATTCCCAGCCCCCGGCGCTCAAAGGCCGAGACATACCGCCAGTCCTTGAGATCGCGCGAGGTGTAAAAACCGATCTTCTCGCCCTCTGCCAGGGCCATGACCCACTGCCCGTTGGCCTCATCGCGGATGATCTTCGGGTCCCGCCAGTGTTCTGCTCCGGGGTTGTCCATAACGGGGTTGCGCTCGTAAGGCTTGAAACTGAAGCCCTTGTCCGTCGAGTAGAACAGGGATTGCCTCTGCACGCCCTTGTCCTGCTGCGTCATCACGGCGATGACGGCGTCCTTGCCGAAGCCGGCCGTGTTCTCGGTGTCCACCACCGCGCTGCCGGTTTCAATATCTCCCAGGCCGTTCTTGAATTTCTCGATGGCCACCCCCTCGTCTTTCCAGTGCACCAGGTCGGTGCTGGTGACGTGGAACCACTCCGTGCCGTTCCCCTCCGGGTGGTCGGCGTTGTAGAGGTAGTAGTAATGCCAGACGCCGTCCAGCAGGAACGGCCGCTGCGGGTCGTTCATCCATTCCTTCTCCGGCGTGAGGTGGTAGGCCGGCCGGAACTGCGATGCCCCCTCGGGGCGGCTGAAGCTGGGCCCGGCCGGCGCCGGCGTCGTTTCCCGCGGCGCGCCGCCTTCTGGTCCGCTCCCCACTGCTAGCGCCGCTGCCACGGCCAGCACGGCAGCCAGAACGGCGGCCACCGCGATCCAGCTCGCACGGGGGCCGAGTTTTCGTAGGGAATAACGCTGCATGTCCGCCGATCGTCGGAGAATGGTGAAGCGCCGGCAGGGCCGCGGGGCTGCTGCCGGCGCTCACTGGCCAGATTCAATTTTACCGCTGCCGCATCCCCGGGGATTCCGGGAGCGCGGTCACTGGCCTCGTCTCCCTAATTCAGAGGTTGTTACTTGTGGACGTTCGTGGGCAGGTACCCGAAGGGCCCAAGGCCGTTCAGGCCGAAGGTCCGGTCGACTTCCGACACACCGTTGCGGAAGTTGATCTTCACGGTCGGTGAGAGGCTTCCGCCGCGCCGCCCGTCCACGTTGTCGATGAACGACTGCACCAGGCCCTTGGGCTGCACGTAGTGCGAGTAGGCCTGGAACTGGCGGCCGTTCTGGTTGGGGGTCGGGGCTTCCGGCTGTTCCGAGGGCAGGTTCAGGTCCGTCGGGGAGCCCAGGACCAGGCCGCTGTTGTTCATCGGCTGGTAGTCGGAGCGGATGCCGTTGCCCACGAAGCCGTAGACGCCGTCCGGACCGCGCATGCCGGCCGCATAGGTGAACTGGTGGCTGATGGTGAACAAATAGTACTTGGTCTCGCCCTTTTCCTCCTGGATGAAGATCTGCGGGCGCTCGGTCTGGTCGTTGACGCAGTTCGCGGACAGGATCGGGGGCAGGAAGTGCCACCTGGTGAGCGCGGCGTTGTCCGCCACGGCCAGTCCCACGTTGGCGGTCTGGTTGTAGGCGCCGGAGTTGTTCACCTGTGTGACGGTTTCGGCGTACGGGTCGCCGGCGCGGTAGCCAAGATCCTCGGCCTTGCAGCGGTAGTCACCCTTCTTGCCGCCCGTGTTGCCCTCGAAGACCATGAAGGTCTTGCCCGGATGGGCCGGGTCCTCGAACGTGAACGGGTCGCGGAAGGCGAAGCCCGGGTTCTGTTCCTTGGTCTGGTACATCACGCCGTCGGGCTCGAGCAGTTTCGTGTGCTGGAAGTTGCCAAAGCGAACGCCCGTGCTGTCTGCGCTGATGTTGCCCAAGGCCGTGGCGATGGCAGCGTCAGGCGGTGCGCCGCCACGGCCGCGGTTGCGTTCGTCCCTGTCGGTGAAGGTGGTTGCCGTATAGAACACCTGGACCCGGTTGCGGGCCACCAGCCTGGTGGAGCCGGACCATTCCGTGTTGCCGATTGACTGTCCGTCAGGGAACACGTGGCCGCCGTAGATCCACTGGTCGTTGAACGGGTCGGCGTTGGTCTTGCGGTAGAAGTAGCCGATGCGGGCATTCCAGTGGCGCTGGTCGAAGGTGTAGCCGCCATTCCGGTCAGCGACGAGTGCGAAGATGACGTCCCAGCCTTTGTAGCTCAACTGGTTGGCTTCCGCGTCGGTCAGCGACCAGGTGTCCCACACCCAGACCTTGTCGTTCATTTCCGGGAAGTCCCGCGGAATCTCGGGCATGGTCACGGCCGGGCTCATGGAGTTTTCGCCGGTTTCCACAGTGGCGTCGCTTTGGGCCATGATCTGCCGCGCGTCGGCACGGGTCCACTTCGCGGTGAACTTGTCCTCCGGCTCGTGCGCCTCCTGGGAGTGCGGGGTGGGGAAGGCGAATCCGGGTGTGGGCGGTGGAAGCACTTCACTGGAGGGCGGATCCGCCGGAATGTTCGCGCTGGCGGCCGGGGCGCCGAGCAACGTGGCAAAAACCAGTGTGACGGTCGTCCCGGCGACCGTCAGAAACCGGAAACGCCTGTTTCCGGGCAGGGTGGAACTCGCTGAGGGCATGATGGTTCCTCAAAAGGTGCAGCAATAAGCGAACGTCCGGCGTCTGGACTGCCGGCGTGATCCCGTGCGTGAGCCTGCACCGCTGGGCGCAGAGCGCAGGCCATTCTGCCGGGGATGGTGTTTTCAATCTGGTCCGCGATGACCAGGATCCTGAAGTCGACCGGCGGAAAAGCATCCGGCGGAACGACAATTTAGGTCTAGCAGGCCCCTCTCGGAGAGGTCAAGGGTTAATTGCTTGGCCTGCCGGACGCTTCTTCTGCGGGTAGGGCGCCTCACCGCGGGCCAGCATCTCCACGAAACCGGCGATTTTCCGTGCCCGGGTGGAGGCCTGCTTGACCGAGTTGGTGCGGTAAATCAGGGCGAAGCGGTTGACCGAGCTGAGGACGTCAAACATGGCCTGCGCCTCGGGAACCGCGGCAATGGCAGCCGCGAGGTCCTCTGGCACTTCGGCGGTGGCCGGGCCCGAATATGCCGCTTCCCAGCGGCCGTCCGCTTTGGCGGCGTCGACGGCTGCCCGGCCGGCGTCGGTCATTCTCCCGGCCGCTTCGAGCTTTTCGATACGGTCCACGTTCCGTGCCGACCAGACGCTCTTGGGCCCCCGTCGGGTCATCCGCTGGAAGGAGCTCTCGTCGTCGCGCTTTCTTGCCTGGCCGTCGATCCAGCCGAAGCACAGGGCCTCCTGCAAGGCCGCTTCGTAGTCCAGTTCAGTGGCGTTGCCGCCCTTCTTGTGCAGCACCAGCCACACTCCCGGACTGGCGGCATGGTGCTCTTCCAGCCAGGTGCGCCATTCGGCTGCGTCCTTCAGCAGAAGTTCCTCGAGTTCAGTGGCCATGGCACCATTTTGCTCCACGGGACTCCTTATTCAAGGCGTGGCATCATGGCCATGTCACCAACAATTCTTCGTCAGACTCACCCCGGGAGATCCAATGCTGCGTGTCCGCCCCATCCATTTCACCTCACGCCTGGAACAGTGGGAGCGGCTCCTCACCGACCTGGGAATGATCAAAACCCTTCACGACGACACCTGGCGGGAATTCGACGCCGCGTCTGGCCGGCTTGCGCTCCAGCATGTTCCCGCCGGCGCCGAGAACGACGGCACCTCGTCCTTCGGCGTCGAGGTGGGCGATCTGGAGGAGTTCGCCCGCCGCACCAATCTGGCAGGGCTGGAGTCGGGAAGCACCCCTGCCCAGCTGATACCGGCGGATATCGGCGACTCCTGCAGAATCACGGGCAGGGACGGTTTCAGCTTCCTGGCGGACAAAGCCGCACACTTCGCACAATGCGCCGACGCGGATCTGGGGCTGTCGGTCGTCGCGGTCTGGTTCACCGAAGACACCACCGCGGCGGCCGAGACACTCAGGAGCATCGGCGCCCGGCCCCGCCCGGTCCCGGATGACGATGAAACCGCGGATTTTACGGCGAAGAACGGCGGCGTGCTGATGGTGCGTCCCGGTAGCGGCCCAGCCCGGTCGGGCTTCGGCTTTGAGTACGACGGCGACCTGTCCGCGCTGCGGGAGCGGCTGGCCGCCGCGGGCCACGCGGTCAGCATGACGGAAGAGGCCTTCGGGCGGACGCTGCACCTGGCCAACCCCGACGCGGCAGGCTCCGACGCTCCGGCGCTCTGGGTTTCCACGCGGCACTGACTCCGCTCAGAGCGGAGATCCCACGCGTCGGCGGCCGGATGCACGGTGATGGGGTAGAACTTAACTATGAACGTGCGCACCCCCGACCCCAATCCTGGCTGGCTCTCCGACGAGGACCTCTTCGAGGCCCGTGGCCGGCTCCCCATGGTTTACGTCGAGGCCGTGCCGGTCCGGCTCGACCCGCTGGGGTTCGTGAACGAGGTGGGCACGCTCCTGCAGGCGGATGCCGACGGCACCATGGTGCGTTCCCTCGTGTCCGGACGTGTGCTCTACCGCGAAACCATCCGCGCCGCGCTCCTGCGCCACATGGAGAAGGACCTTGGCCCGCTCGCTTTCCCGCAGCTGCCCATCAGCCCGGTGCCCTTCACGGTAGCCGAGTATTTCCCCGCGCCGTCCCAGACAGGCTTCACCGACGACCGCCAGCACGCCGTCTCGCTGGCCTACATCATCCCCGTCACGGGCGAATGCGATCCGCGCCAGGACGCCCTGGAACTGACCTGGATGACTCCGCACGAAGTACTGAGCGAAGACGTACAGCTTGAGTTCAGCGGCGGCCGCGGGGCGCTCGTGCGCCAGGCCCTGGCGTTCGCCGGCGTCGGCGGCTGACGGGGCCCTGAGGCCGCCGCCTCCCCGACTTCGCACTGCCTCCTTAGTAGACTGTTGGGCGGACCGCAAGAGAACTTAAGGACTCCCGATGAACCACGTACCAGCTGCCCAGCCCTACCGCGAACAGCAGGCGGGGTCTCTGCAGACGGGCGACCACCTTCTTTTGCCGGACGGCCTCCGGTCGGCCGAAGTCCACTCCGTGGAGATTGAAAACGACGACTTCGGCGCTCCCGCCATCGTGCTCGCAACCCTGACCGGGGGCGGCATGCTGCGGATTGCCGCCGGCTCCTCCGTCCGAATCGAGGCAGCGGGGGCCGCTCCGGACGGTGACGCCGTTCGCGACCAGCCGGACGTCCGTGGCGCTGCCACAGACGGAACCGGTCCGGACACGGCCAGGGAGTCCGACGCCGCCACCCCGCTTCAGGTGGTCGGGAACCACGGCGGGGCGGCCGCGCTGCCCGCGGCCCCTGCCGCCGTCGTCGTTCCTCCCCTGCCGGCCTCAACGCCCGCGATTGTCGGGCCGAGCGCAGAGGACCTGGCCCTCATTCCGGAGCCTTCCGGGACTCCGGAATCCGTGGTCGAAGCCGTGGCGGAGGCACATCCGGATTCCGTCGGCGTGCTGCTGCTGGCCGACAAGCTGGTCAAGGGCATCAACACGAAATCCGGCAGCTGCCTGAAGGACCTCAGCGACCTCGCCCACGAACTGTTCGTCATGCTCAAGGACGCGGACGGCGCGCTCGCCGTCGCGGACCTCCTGAACGTGCTGCCCTTCGACGGAAACCCGGGCCGGTGGTCATCGGTGGAGGCATCGCTCGCGCTGTCCACGTACATCTGCCGCCAGACCGGCCAGAAGGAGCGGGCCGCCGTCTACGAGAAGCTGCTCCGGGCGCCCGACAACCAGGAGACGGACCCGTTCAAGGCCCGCATGCAGGCGCGGGTGCGCCAGCGGTCCCTGAACGAGCCCAACCTGTACGACAAAGAGATCTTCCGGTCCATGGACAACTCCAACGCCGAGGCCGAGCGTGAGTGGCGCCTGCTGCGCCTGGAGTCGCTGCTCTTCCTGCGTGCGCACGGCGGATCGCAGACCATCAGCGCCGGCGAGCTGGAACGGCGGATCGCCAACGAACTGGAGTCGGTCCGCGGATAGGGGCGCCGCGGCCGGCAAAGGCATGGTGCGGATTGCGGGTTTGCTCTAGCCGCGGCTGTGCCGAAGTTGTAAATTCGGGCCATGACGAACAATCTGAGCGTTGTGATCAACTCCGACGCGCCGCAGGTTTGGACGATGCTGCGGGAACCGGCCAAAGTTGCCCAATGGCATGGCTGGCAGGCCGACGACCTGGCCGCGGAAGTCAACGAGATCTACTTCAACAGCACGGTGGTCGAGAGCCCTGACCACACCTCCCTGACAGTGGACGGCGGCGACGTGTTCACGCTGAAGCCTGTGCCCACCGGAACCGAGGTCAGCGTCACCCGGGCAGCGCTGGACCACAACTCTGAGTGGGCGGCCTGGGACGAGGACATCACCCAGGGCTGGCTCACGTTCCTGCAGCAGCTCAGGTTCGCGCTGGAGCGGCATCCGCACGGTAAGCGCCACACCATGTTCTTCTCGGTTCCGGGAACCGGGGGCTCAGCCATCGAAAAACTCGGGCTCCAGGAGGTGCCGAAACGCGGCGAGGACTATTCCCTGACCCTCGCCACCGGCGAGGAGATCTCCGGCAAGGTCTGGTACAAATCGAACCACCAGGTCGGGCTGACCGTGCACAGTTACGCCGAGCACGGCGATGGCCTGCTGATCGTGGCGGACCAGCCCGTCATTCCGGAGGTCCGGCCCGACGGCGGGTCAATGGTGATCATCTCGACCTACGATCTGGGCGCCCACAGCCTGGAGACCATCCGCACCTTGTGGGACGACTGGCGCTCTGAGAACTACCCCACATCGGAGCCCATCCACTGAGACTCCGGTCGCATAGCTGGCACACTTGAACCGTGCCAGCCAATCCTGAACAAGTGCCGCCCGCCCGCCAGTCGGAGTTTTCCTTCCGCGTCGGCAAGCGGCTCACTGAGACGTGCCGCCCATCCGCTGAACAGAACGCCGCCAACGGCGGCGAATTCCTGGGCCGGACCGGCACCATCACCACGCCCCACGGCGAGATCCAGACGCCGGCCTTCATCGCCGTCGGGACCAAGGCGACCGTGAAGTCCGTGCTCCCCGAGTCCATGGCCGAACTCGGGGCCCAGGCACTCCTGGCCAACGCCTACCACCTGTACCTGCAGCCGGGGCCGGACGTCCTCGACGAGGCCGGCGGGCTGGGAGCCTTCATGAACTGGCCCGGCCCTACCTTCACCGATTCCGGCGGCTTCCAGGTGATGAGCCTGGGCTCGGGCTTCAAGAAGGTTATCGACATGAAGACTGCGCCATCCCCAGACCAGACCCTGCCGGATGACGCCGTGGCCGCCGGTAAGGAGCGGCTGGCCCACGTGGACAACGACGGCGTGTGGTTCAAAAGCCACCTCAACGGGGACCGCCACCGCTTCTCGCCCGAGATCTCGATGCAGGTCCAGCACCAGATCGGGGCCGACATCATGTTTGCCTTCGACGAACTCACCACACTGCAGAACTCCCGCGGCTACCAGGTGGAATCGCTGGAGCGGACGCGGCTGTGGGCGGTGCGCTGCCTTGACGAACACTTCCGTCTGACCGCCTCCCGGACAGGCAAGCCGTACCAGGCACTGTTCGGCGTGATCCAGGGTGCCCAGTACGAGGACCTGCGCCGGAAGGCCTGCCGGGACCTGGGTGCTATGGCCTTCGACGGGTACGGGATCGGCGGGGCGCTGGAAAAAGAGAACCTCGGCACGATTGTCCGCTGGTGCAACGAGGAGCTTCCAGAGAACAGGCCGCGGCACCTGCTGGGGATTTCCGAGCCGGACGACATCTTCACGGCCATCGAAAACGGCGCCGACACCTTCGACTGTGTCTCCCCCACACGGGTGGCGCGGAACTCCGCGTTCTACACCCCCGATGGGCGGTTCAACCTGTCCGGCGCCAAGTACAAGCGCGACTTCGGTCCCCTGCAGGAGGGCTGCGACTGCTACGCCTGCCTGAATTACTCCCGCGCCTACATCCACCATCTCTTCAAGGCCAAGGAGATGCTGTCCGCCACGCTCATCTCCATCCACAACGAGCGGTTTGTGGTGAAGATGGTCGACGACGCCCGGCTCGCCATCGAGGACGGCTCCTTCTTCGACTTCAAGGCCGAGACCCTGCGCCGGTACTACACCTAGGCCCTTTCGGCGGCGCCGTCGGCCCCCGTCGAAATCGCCGGAAACGCCCGGGGGCGCCGGAAGGCTACGGCGAACTCGCAGCCTTCCGGCGTACTCGTGTTGTCCACATAACGACGCCGGGATCTTCCGGGAGCTTTTGCGGCACCTGAAGCTTGTCCCATGCCACCTAACAGCACCCCGGAACTCCCGGCATCGGGCAACCTCTGGCGCACTGAGCAACTCCTCGACCTGGGGTACACCGCCCGTGCCATCAAGCTTCTGACGGACTCCGGTGCACTGGTCAGGGTCCGCTACGGGTGTTACATCCGCGCCAGCCTTTGGAACACCCAGTCACGGGAGGTGCGCAGCCGGCAGCTAATCTACGCGCACGCTCACGGAACGCGTACGACGTCGACCGGCCGCTTTGTGTACAGCCACACGTCCTCCGCGCGCTTGCACCAGCTCTACCTCTGGAACGTGGACGACCTCATCCACCTACTGCAGCAGGTGCGTCCATCAAATGAGCGCCACGGCAGGGACGTCCGGTGCCACACCCGCCCTTTCGGTGAGCACGAGGTGACCATGGTGCGCGGGCTCCGGACCACCTCGCTGGAGAGGACAGCAGCAGACTGCGCCATGATGCTCAACTACCGGCAGGCACTCATAGTCATGGATCATGCCCTGCGCCTCGGAGCGGACCAGGGAATCCTGCAAGCGATGGCTGACTCACTTGATGGGCGCCGCGGAATCCGGACATTCCGCCGGGTCCTCGAAACGGCCGATCCGCGGTCCGAGTCCCCCGGCGAAACGCTGGCCCGGGACCTGATGTTCCGGCTCAGAATCAAGCCGCCAGAGCCGCAGGTGGAGGTCGTAAGCCGGACCGGACGTCACCGCCTGGACTTCGCGTGGAAGAAGGAGAAGGTCGCGCTCGAATTCGATGGAAAGACCAAGTACTTCGACTACCAGCCAACCGGCGAGATCCTTTTTGCGGAACGTCGGCGCGAAAAGGCGCTCATGGAGCAAGGCTGGATCTTTATCCGGATCGAATGGAAGGACCTGTTCAACGAGGCGGAATTCAAGAACCGCCTGCTCCGTGCCTTAGCCGGGCGTCCACGCACGTGACCGCGAGGTCGCCGGAAACCTGCGAGCTCGCCGTAGTCTTTCGGCGAACTCGCAGCTTTCCGGCGACCTCGGCGGGTGGCCCGGCTACGCCGCCCCGGTCACCGCGCCGTAGCTCGGCTCGCGCTTCTTGATCCAGCCGATCACCAGGGCCGTCACCGGAACGAAGAGGAATTCAACGAGCGTCTTGTAGAGGAACCCGGCCACGACGTAGTTCACGAACGTGCCGAAGTCGCTGATGCCGATCACGGACGCGGCTATGCTGCAGAAGATCAGGGTGTCCACAAACTCACCGGCCATTGAGGAGCTCATGATGCGGGCCCAGAGTGACTTCTCGCCCGAGCGCGCCTTCATCTTCACGAGGATCCAGGAGTTGATGGTCTGGCCTGCGAGGAACGCGAGCAGTGACGCGAGCACGATCTGCGGCACCGGGCCAAGCGCCCCCTCCAGGGCGGCCTGCTTGGATGCGCCGAACTCGTCGTCGAAGCCGGGCAGCCCGATGATGATCCAGTAGCAGACCGAGGCGAAGACGGACAGCGCAAACGTGGTGATGATGGCCTTGCGCGCCACCTTGAATCCGTACACCTCGCTGATGACGTCACCCAGGATGTAGGCCAAAGGAAAGAGGAAGAAGCCGCCGTCCGTGACGATGGGACCCAGAGCCACGCCCTTTGATGCCCCGATGTTGGACAGGATCAGCACCACGGCCATGACCGCGAGCATGATGCCGAAGTAAGGCGAGCCGATCGAAGCGAACTTCGGCGGCGCTGAGGCCGGAAACGTCTGGGCGGAAGTCATGGGTGTTCCATTCATAGTGGTTCGCTCAGCTGCCATGATCCCCGGGAAACAGGTGCGGCAGCGGGCTGTATTAGCACTGGACGGACCCCGCCGGGCTGGCCGGCCGGGAACCGCCCCCATTCTCTCACCCCGGGCGCGCGGGGCCGTGCCGGGTACGCGGCCGCGTTAACAACGACGGCGGGCGTCCGGCTCCCGGACCCGAAGGTCACCGCTGAGCCGGCCGCCCGCCGTCGTACGTCCGCGTTATCCGCCAACGCTAGGCGTTGACGAGATCCTTGTCCTTGTCCTCGTCCTTGGCCGCCCGGGACCAGGCGTCGCCCTGCTCGCGGTCCAGGTGCGTCGCCTTCTTGTTCTTCAGCGCGAAGATGTAGACCAGCAGCGAGATAGCGATTGCGATGGTGACGTAGGTGAAGAACAGGTCCACCCGCTCGGCCTTCTGGAACGCGGCACCGATCAGCGGGACGGTTCCGCCGAAGAGCGAGTTGGCGATGGCATAGCCGAGCCCGACGCCGAGCGCGCGGATGGAGGCGGGGAACAGCTCGGCTTTCACCAGGGCGTTGATGGAGGTGTAGCCACCCACGATCAGCAGGCCGCCCATCATGAGCAGGAACGCGGTAAACGGGTCCTTGGTACCGGCGAGTGCGGACAGCAGCGGCCAGGTGAAGAGCACGCCGGTGATGCCGAACCACAGGAGGAGCGGCTTGCGGCCCACTTTGTCCGAGATCATGCCGTAGACCGGCTGGAGCAGCATGAAGATGAGCAGGGCCCAGAAGTTGATGACGGAGGTGTCGGTCTTGGCGATGCCCGACGTATCGTTCATGAACTTCAGGATGAAGTTGGTGTACGTGTAAAACGCCACCGTACCGCCGAGAGTCACGCCGATGCAGATCAGCAGCGGCTTCCAGTGGTGGGTGACCAGCAGCTTCATGGTGCCGGGCCGGGCTTCGCCAGCTGCGACGGGGGCCTTGGCAGCGGCCACCTGCGCCTCGGAGACAGTCTCTTCCATGGAGCGCCGCAGCCACAGGACCACGAGCGCGGCGACGCCGCCGATGGCGAACGGAATGCGCCAGCCCCACTCCGTCAGCACGTCCTTGCCCATGGTGTTCTGCAGGATGACGAGGACCAGCAGGGCCAGCATCTGTCCGCCGATCAGGGTGACGTACTGGAAGCTGGAGAAGAAGCCACGGCGCTTGGAAGTGGCGGCCTCCGACATGTAGGTGGCGCTGGTGCCGTATTCGCCGCCCACGGAGAAGCCCTGGACCAGGCGCACGAGGATCAGCAGGAGCAGTGCCCAGACGCCGATCTGCTGGGTCGTGGGCAGGATCGCAATGGCGAACGAGCCAGCCGACATCATGGTCACACTGAGTGTCAGGGCTGCCTTGCGGCCTTTACGGTCGGCATAGCGGCCGAAGAACCAGCTGCCGATGGGGCGCATGAGGAACGACGTCGAGAAAACTGCCATCGCCTCGAGGCCGGCCTGGAGCTCGTCCTTGGAGTTGAAGAAGTGGGACTGGAAGTAGGCCGCGAAGACTGTGTAGACGTAGAGGTCGTACCACTCCACGAGGTTGCCGGCGGAGCCCTTGAGGATGTTGCTCACGGCCCTGCGGGTCTGGGCTGCCTCGTTCTGGGTCACGGTTTGCTGGGTGCTCATCGCTGAACCTTCCTTGCCGGCGCCGCTACCCGCGGCCGTTCCGGGCGTACTTTCGTGCTGTCCACGGCAACTTTGCTCATGGTTCCTCCTCGACGTTGACAGTCCCCCTGATCAGCGGAGGAACCCATCCAAACTATTGGTGATGCAAGGCACAACCAACGTGGACGGGCATTTCCTAACACTTCCTTAGGTTTTCCCGCCCGCCCTGCCCAGGTCCGGCTCCGGCGGTGCGACCGGCAGCCGGCGCAACGCAAAAACGCGGGAGAAGGGGTAATCTCCAAAGCGGGCAGACCGATGCGTGCGCTGACGCGCATGCCCGACCAGCGACAAAGGGACCAAGCCATGGAAGTGCTCATCGTCGAGGACGACGACGCCATGGCGGGCGCTCTTGACGCAGCCGTCACCTCCGCAGGCCACAGGGCCACCAGGGTGTCCCGGGGAGCTGACGCCCTCCTGGTCCACAGAAAGTTCGAGGTCATCCTGCTGGACCTGGGGCTTCCGGATATTGACGGCCTCGAGGTGCTGCGGAAGCTTCGCCAGGTCACGCCCTGTCCCATCCTGATCCTCACCGCCCGCGACGATGAGCGGAGTGTGGTGCTGGGGCTTCGGTCCGGGGCCGATGACTACCTCGTCAAGCCGGTCAAACTCGTTGAGTTGCTTGCCCGCATCGAGGCTGTCACCCGGCGCGCAGGCCGTCCCGGCGGGACAAGGCAACAAAGCATTGTGCTGGGAGACCTCGAGATCGACGTCGACCGGCGTGTGGCGGCGCTCAGTTCCCGCGTGCTGCCCTTGACGGCCACCGAATTCGACCTCCTCGCACTGCTGGCCAGCCATGCAGGTTCAGTGGTCACCCGGGAACAGATCCTGGACGCGTTGTGGGGGGATGCGTTCCTCGCGTCCTCGCGGTCGCTGGACGTGCACCTGACGGGGCTGCGGGCAAAACTGCAGCTGCCAGGTTTCATCATCAACGTCCGCGGCGTCGGCTACCGGATCGAGGCAGATCCTGCGTGAAACTCCGTGTCCTGGGCGTCCTCAGCCTGGTGTCCGTGCTCATGGTCATCATCGTCTCCAACGCCATCCTGACGTCCGCGAGCCGGGAGCTCACCCAAGAGCTCCAGATCAACCGGGTGGCAGCACTCAACCGGTTCGCGCAGGTGGCCTACGACGCCGCGCTGGACGGCGATTCCACCCAGCTCCAGCGAGAGATGGACAGGTACTCCGCCCTTTACGACGAGGGAATTCTGGTCCGGCTCCAGCAGGGCACCCTGCGTTCCGGCGGACTGAACGAGGACCGGGCAGATGTCCGGGACGCCGTGGCGAGCGCGAACCTGAACCTCAGCGACACCACCCTCACCCCGCTGCAGCCGTTCGGGACCGGCTCTGAGGTGATCTCCCGGTCCTTTGGGAGCGCCAGCCAGGTCCTTGGTGAGGCCGTCCTCGAAGTCAATACGGAGGCGGCCCGGCAGAAACTCCGGGAGAGATGGCTCGTCGTCGGGCTTGCGGCGTCCGCACTCGGGGCGGTGCTCCTCCTGGGAGCGGCGCGCGTGACCCGATGGGTCCTGCGTCCCGTCCATCGCCTGAACTCGGCGGTCACCGAGCTCGAAGCAACGGGCCGGACGAGCCATCTCCCCGAGGACGGCCCGCCGGAGCTGAGGCAACTGAGCCGCTCCTTCACGACGATGGCGCGGACCGTCAGCGAAAGCATCGATTCCCAACGCCAGCTGATAGCCGACACGTCCCATCAGCTGCGCAATCCGGTGGGCGCCCTGCGGCTGAGAATCGATTTGCTGCAGCTGGAACTGCAGACCACCAGGGAACGCGCTGCTGCGGCGGGAGTACTGGCAGAACTTGAACGGGTGGAGGAGATCCTGGACGGGGTGCTGAAGCTGGCGGCGGCCGAGCACAGGGCCTTCGAGGATTCCGCACGCAGCGCTCTTGGCCCCGCTTCCGGCGGGAACAATGCCCTCATCGACCCCTACCCGGTGCTGCAGGAAGAAGTCGAACGGGCAGGGCCTGCCGCGCAGCGCGCCGGAGCCACAATCCTGCTCGAGGGACCACCCCAGCCGCCGGTGCAGCTGGCCTGCAACGCCGCCGAACTCGCCCAGATGGTGGGGGAACTTCTCAACAACGCGATCAAATACGCCCCCGGCGCCCACATTTCCGTTGCCGTCCGCAGGCGTCCCGGGGCCGCCGTCGTCGAGGTGTCCGACGACGGCCCCGGACTCTCGGCGGACGAAAGGGCCGCGGCCACCACCAGGTTCTGGCGGTCACCGCGCAATCGGGAAATTCGCGGCAACGGCCTGGGCATGACCATCGTCGACAAGCTCGCCGGGGCGAACGGCGGCCGCCTGCTGCTGGCGGAGCGGCCGCCGCACGGCCTGATTGCAGGCCTCGAGTTTCCATCCTCGCCGGCCTCGCCCGGTCAGGAGCATCCGCGTGGCTGACGTGACCGGCGCCCGCGGACTTCCGCGGCGGAGGACCGTCCTCAAAGCCGGACTCGCGGCGGGCTTGGCCGGCGTACTGCTGCCTGGCCTTGATGCATGCACGTCGGAGAACCGTCCGGCCACGCTCACTGTGGCAGGGGGCGAGCCGGGAGGCTTCTACCTTGAGTTTTCAACGCTGCTTGCAGAGTCCCTGCAGCGTCACGGGGTAGCGGACAGTGCCGTGGCGCTGACCACGGGGGGCAGCCTGGACAACCTGCAGCACCTTCTGACCGGCAAGGCCACCTTGGCCGTCGCACTCGCGGACGCGGCGGCTCAGCAACTGGCAGCCAGGGGCACGTCAGATGTCGGAATTGCAGCCCTCGGAAAGGTGTATGAAAACTACGTCCACTGCGTCGTCCGGAAGAACAGCGGCATCCGCGACTTTACCGGCCTTGCCGGGAGGACCGTGGCGGTTGGCCAGCCCGGTTCGGGGACGTCGCTGATCACGCCCCGCCTCATCGACGCCGCCGGGCTGACCCCCTCACCTGCCGGCGCCGGTGCCGTGGCCCGGCCTGGTGCCGGTGACCGCGCGAAAACCATCAGCGTAGTGAATCTCGGGCTGAATGACGGGCTTGACGCGCTCCAGGGCGGTTCGGTGGACGCCCTGTTCTGGTCCGGAGGCGTGCCCACAGCCGCCATCGCTGCCGCCAACAAGGAAGCCGGCCTCGCATTCCTCGACCTCTCTGCACTGGTCCCGGCCATGCGGACACGGTACGGGGCCTACTACGACCGGGTGCTGATCCCCGAGGGCGGCTACGAAGGCACTCCGGCTGTGTGGACCATTGGAGTGGCCAACCTGCTCTTGTGCCGAAACGATCTGGATGACGGCACAGTGAAGAAGACCATCGAACTGCTGGTGGACCATGCCCTGGAGCTCATCCCGCGGTCCAGTCTGGGGCTGCAGTTCCTGAGCCCGGAGTCGCTCATCAACACAGCGGGACTGCCGCTGCACCCTGCAGCCGCGGCTGCGTACAGGACACTGCACGGCTAACCCCTTGGCGGCTTCGACGGCGGCCGCTGCGCTCAGCGCGGATCCGCAACGGTGCCCATGAACAGCGGCAGGCCAGTTTCGACGTGAATAACCTGGTAATGGAAGGGCCTGTCGAATTCGATGGTCCGCTCCGGCTGCGGCGCGCTGGTGACCATGCCGTTGATCTGCGTCACCGCGGCAGCCACGGTTCCCTTCTCCGCGACCGTGATATTGGCCGCCTGCGCGGCCTGGGTGATGGCCATCGCGGGCTGGATGTTGTTGAAATCCTCGGTGGTGGTGAGGGTCTCCCGCAAGCCCAGCGACTCGAAGACCTTGCGGAGGTCAAAACTGCATCTGTGGTCCCACCGCGGCAGCTGGATCTGGACCGTTTGCAGCGGTGCGGAGTCCATGGCTCCGGCAAGGGCCACCAGCGTTTCCGCATCCAGCACCGTTCCCTTGCCGGCCCCTGGGTCCGGAAGGACCAGCCGCATCACGAACCCCTCGGCGTAGGGAAGGTCCACACCCCGCCAACCCGGGCCTTCCGCGTACTTCATCTGCAGCATGTTGTGCATGGCAGGAGCGGCAACTTCTTTGCCCTCAGCTGTGGTGAACGGCAGGTCAGAGGTGTTGTTCGGATCGAACGGGGCTTTCCACGCAGCGGCGAAATACAGCGCGTTGAGGAGACTGAAGGTGTTTCGGCGGTCGTACTTTGCCGGAGCCTCCTTGATCCGGCCGCCCGTGTTCTTGTCCACCCACGCGTCGATGGCTGGTTTGGTGACCGCCTCGTCACTGAAGTCCACCGGATACACGCCTGTGCCGTAGTGCCGGGCCAGCGTGTCCAGGTAGGCGGCGCCGGTGGTGACCCCCGTGTCCACAAACAGCCCGTTCGCCGGGTGCATTACCGGCTTTCGCGGCGGGTTCGCCTCGTCCACGGAGGCGGGGTCGCCGTCGAACTTTTCCAGGGACGCAAGCAGCGCGTTCATGGCTTCATCGCGGTGCTCCGCGGGTAGCCTCAGGACCGCGTCCATCTCGGCCGCCGTCCCGCCCGACGCCCCCGTGCGGAGCATGGCGAGGGCAATCAGCAGGCTGCCCGGCGAGGCCACCACGTTGCCGTTGGCGCCGTCACCGCCGTCGGCCAGCAGCGCCTCCCCAAGCGTTAGGGCGGAGTCCCGGAGGGACTTCAGCTCGGCTGTGTACGAGGACCGGACCACGGAGAGGCGCTCGACGCCGCCGGCCTTCAGGAGCCCCGGCTGCGGCGCCGAGCACGCGGTCAGTGCCGCCACGGCCGAGGCCGCCACCAATTTAGCCACTCGAATCCTTTTCATCGCCGTCCTACGTCCTCAGACAGTCAGCGGATAATCGCTTGTCCACAGTCAAGCACCAGGGCCCGACACTATCGAGGCCTGTCCGGTCACGGTTTGTTGTCGTTTCGGTCTCGGCCCCACCCTCCCTCACCTTTCGCCCCCTTTGTCCCAACGCTCCCTCACTTCCTGCACGTGCCGGGCGTATCCTCAAGACACACCGGACGCGCAGCAAGCCCGGTGTCGGCGGAACCCGGTTTCGGAGAAGCGATGGATGGCACAGCCTTTCACCAGCGTTGACGAGTACATCGCATCGCAGCCCGCCGACGTGCAGCCGATCCTTCAGGAGATCCGCACGCGCGCCCATGCGGCCGTGCCCGGAGCTGGCGAGATGATCAGCTACGGCATTCCAACTATCACCGTCAACGGGCACTACGTGGTGTACTTCGCAGCCTGGAAACACCACGTCTCCGTCTATCCTGTTCCCCGCGGAGATGATGCGTTCGAGCGGGAGATCGCACCATACCTGGCCGCCAGGGGCACGCTGAAGTTCCCGTTGGGGAAGCCCGTTCCCTATGAGCTCATCGGCCAGGTGGCGGCGCGGCTGGCGACGGAGCGGCGGCACGCCGCAGAGTAGGACGCCCCGGGATCCGCCGCCAAACCGGGCGGCAGCGCCGTCGTCGCCTGTTCCTGAAGCTAGCCCCGAGGGATGTTGCGGAGATTGCTTCGGGCCATGCTCACCGCCTCGCCGGCGCCACGGTTCAGCACCACCTTGGACATCGCCGTGGCAAAGCCCAGGACCTGCGCCCCCTTGATCTTCGGCGGGATCGACAGCGCCTTGGGGTCGGTGATGAGCTCCACCAGCGCCGGTCCCGGGTGGGCGAACGCCTCGCGGTAGGCCTCCTCGATACGGGCCGGATCCGTGACGCGGACCGAGTGAAAGCCGAGAGCCTGGGCCACGGCCGCGTAGTTGACATCGGGAACATCAACGCCGAAGTCAGGCAGCCCGTCAACCAGCATCTCAAGCTTGACCATGCCCAGTGTGGAGTTGTTGAACACCACTGCTTTTACCGGCAGACGGTAGGCGGCGACGGTGATGAGCTCGCCCAGCAACATGGACAGTCCGCCGTCGCCCGAGACCGAAACCACCTGGCGCCCGGGATAGGCCAGCTGCGCGCCGATTGCGTGCGGCAGGGCGTTGGCCATGGACCCGTGCAGGAACGATCCGATCAGCCGGCGGGTGCCCAGCGGGTTGATGTACCGCGCAGTCCAGACGTTGCACATCCCGGTGTCGGCGGTGAAGATGGCATCCTCCGCAGCCACCTGGTCCAGCAGGGAGGCGGCGTACTCCGGGTGGATGGGCTGCTTCTTCTCCACCTTCCGGGTGTAGGCGCCCACGGCCTTGTTCATCAGCCGGTCATGCTTCTTGAGCATCTGGTCGAGGAAACGGCGGCTCTTCTTCGGTGTGAGCATGGGCATCAGCGCCGAGAGCGTGGGCAGCACATCGCCATGGACGGCGATGTCGACGTCGGTCCGCCTCCCCAGTCTGTGCGCGGCGCGGTCCACCTGGGCCGTCCGCGTGCCCGGAAGGAACTGGTCGTACGGAAAATCGGTGCCCAGCAGGATGAGCAGGTCCGCGTCCTCAATGCCCTCAGCGGCGGCGCCGTAGCCCAGCAGGCCCGTCATGCCGATGTCGTACGGGTTGTCATACTGCATGAAGTCTTTGCCGCGGAGCGAATGGCCGATCGGTGCCCGGATCAGCTCGGCCAAGGCAAGCACCTCATCGTGGGCGCCCTGCACGCCGGCTCCCGCGAAGATGGCAACTTTCCCGGCCGAGTTGATCGCGTCGGCCAACATCCTGACACTTTCCGGCGCCGGGACCAGGGCCGCGGGCACGAACGACGCAGGAAGCGGCGTCACGGCTGTTGCTTCCAGCCCGGCGATGTCACCGGGAAGCGTGACGACGGCGACACCCCCGAGTCCGATGGCGTGCTGGATGGCGCTGTGCATGACGCGGGGAGCCTGTTCCGCTGTGCTGATCAGTTCGGAGTACACCGAGCATTCGTTGAAGAGCCGGTCCGGGTGGGTCTCCTGGAAGTAGGAACTGCCGATCTGCTTACTGGAAATGTGCGATGCAATGGCCACGACCGGCGCGCCCGAGCGGTTGGCGTCGTACAGCCCGTTGATCAGGTGCAGGTTCCCGGGGCCGCAGGAGCCTGCGCAGACGGCGAGCCGGCCTGTCAGCTGGGCCTCGGCCGCGGCGGCGAAAGCTGCCGCTTCTTCGTGCCGGACATGAATCCAGTCGATCCCGCCGTTGGAGGCGCCGCCCGTCTGGCGCACGGCATCCACAATCGGGTTGAGGCTGTCCCCTACGATCCCGTAGATTCGCTGCACACCGGCAGCCTGAAGTTGTTCGATGAACTGGTTTGCAAGTTCCTTGGCCATGGGTGCACGCTCCCGCGATCGGTTGATGTGCTGACAGGGCCAATATAGTCCGCGCACCTTGGGGCGCTTCCAAGTTGGCCTTCGTCTCCGGCTACAGGCTCCGGCTACAGGCAGGGCGGTTCGGCCCGATATCAGCAGTCGGCCCTGTGTCGGCAACCCGGTTTATGGCTCAAATCCTTCGGCCGCTCTCGCGTCGCTTCAAAGCGCTCAGGAACTGAATTCCCTGATCCCCGCTTTCGTGTGTTGGCACTGGGAGCACACGGTAGTCTGCGACGTGTCTCTCGTCCTGAAGCAGCTGAACGCGTTCTTTTCCATTCATGCCAGAATCGATGGCGACGCCACTGTCACCGCGATTGAGCCGGAAGATCTGGTAGAGCTCGTGGGGTTGCTGATTGAGCGTGATTCCGAATTTGCAGTCTTATTCTGTGGCTGCCTGTACGAATTCGTGCACTTTCTGATGGATACGGGCAGGTGGTCCGGTACCGCGGAAAACTACCAAACAGTGCGCCACATTCTCTTTGACGGACTATTCAGCGGGAGGTTCTTATCCCAAGGACTGCCGCGAAAGCGGGCCGGCAACGGTCATCCGTCGTCCCGCAACAGTGCGTGAGCGTCACAGCGAATGCGCCCAAATCTGCAGGAGCGTCCGCCGAAAACCCGCAGGAACTGCGGGATCGTCGTTCAGGATCCGACAAAAAGTGAGGGAGCGTTGGTCAGGAGCCGACCAAAAGTGAGGGAGCGTCGCCTCAGCTCCCAGAGTGGGCCTGCAGGAAGGTGTACACCTCGGTCTCGTCCACCCCGGGGAAGGCACCCGGCGGCATGGCGGCGAGCAGGTGGGAGTGGGCCCGTGCGGAAGGCCAGGCGTTGCCGGCCCACTCCGAGGTCAGCGAGGCCGGCGGCCGCTTGCAGCAGTTGGGGTCCGGACAGTTGGACGTTGCCCGCGCCGTCGTCTCCCGCCCGCGGAACCACTTCACGTGCTGGTATGGAACCCCGATGCTCAGCGAGAACTGCCCGTTCGCCGACCGGTCCGTGCGCGCCGTGCACCAGTACGTGCCCGACGGCGTGTCCGTGTACTGGCTGTAGGCGCTGAACTTGTCGGGCACGTCGAACACGGCGCGCGAGGTCCAGGCCTTGCAGGAAGGCTGCCCCTCGATGGCACCCGTGTGGTCCTGCGGGAAGTTCACGCCGTCGTTCTCATAGGCCTTGTAGATGATCCCGCTCTGGTGTGTCTTCTGGAAATGCGTGGTGATGCCCAAGTGCTTCGTGGCCAGGTTGGTAAAGCGGTGGGCGGCGGTCTCGTAGGACACCGCAAAGGCATCGCGGATGTCCTCGACCGCAATCTCCTTCGCGGCCTTGGCTTTTTGCAGAAATTCCACGGTGGCCTGTTCCGGCAGCAGGAGGGCCGCGGCGAAATAGTTCGTGGCCACCCGCTGGGCCAGGAAATCGCCGTAGTTGCGGGGAGTTTCATGGCCCAGGACGTAGTGTCCCAGGGCCTGCAGGAGCACCGACCGGGGATCGTGGTCCTGCCGTTCGCTCTGCGTCAGGTAAATTTTGCGGTTTTTCAAGTCGGTTACCGAACGGGTGGAATGCGGCAAGTCGCCCACGTGGTGAAGGGTGAATCCGAGGTGAGCCGCGATGTCTGCGATGACGTGCTGACTCAGTGGGCCGGCGGTGTAGCCGACCTCCTTGAGTACCTTCTGGGCCTCGGCCTCGTACTCCGGAAAGTAGTTTCCCCGTTCACGCATCATGGCTCGCAGTTCGCCGTTCGCGCGGCGTGCCTCTTCCGGTGTGGCCACCTGCTCGTTCATCTTGCGTTCGAGTTCCTGCAGCAGCCCCACCTGGGCCTCCAGGACATCCATCGGCAACCGGGAGCTGATGCGGATTTTCGGCAGGTTCAGGGACTCGTAGAGGGGTCCGCGCTGGTAACGTTCGAGCTCGATTTCCAGGCCCGCACGCCGGCTGGGCGGTTCAGCTCCGAGCAGCTGGTCAATGCCGACGTTGAGCGCCCCGGCCAAGTGTTGCAGCAGGCCGAGTTTTGGTTCCCGCTTGCCATTTTCGATGAGGCTCAGCTGGCTCGGTGCGGTCCCGACGGCGGCACTCAGGTCATCGAGCGTCAGGCCGGCCTGCTTGCGCAGGTGACGCACCCGGCGTCCCAGCGAGATGACGTCCAGTTCCGCCGTTGGCGGCGACGACGGCGGTTGCGAAACTTCCCTGTTCCAGCTTGAAGGCGACATTTCTGAAGAATACGGGAAGAAGTGCATTTCTTTCCAGCATTTTCCTCTAGAAAGCTCTTGGAAAGTAAAGAAAAGTAAGAGTCACGAAGGAAACACCCTCCGGAAGCTGGCCGGAACTGCAAAGGCGCAGGGACGGTCAGCCCGGCACCACTACCCGGAATGGCCCGGGGAGCACATACAAGGAGACAAAGATGACTGCAGCATTTGAGCCCACCCAGGAGCCGTCCGGCCAGGACACAGCATCGCAGGCCGCCGCCCTGGAGCTCGAGTGGGCTGCCAACCCGCGTTGGGAAGGCGTCACCCGCGACTACTCGGCTTCCGATGTCGTCCGCCTCCGCGGCCGCGTCTCCGAAGAGCACACGCTGGCCCGCCGCGGCTCGGAAAAGCTGTGGAAGCAGCTCACCGAGGAGCACAAGGAAGGCAAGTACACCAACGCCCTTGGCGCCCTCACCGGCAACCAGGCCGTGCAGCAGGTCAAGGCCGGCCTCCGTGCCATCTACCTCTCGGGCTGGCAGGTTGCTGCCGACGCCAACAACTCCGGCCACACCTACCCGGACCAGTCGCTGTACCCGGCCAACTCGGTCCCCACCGTGGTCCGCCGCATCAACAACGCCCTGCTCCGGGCCGACCAGATCGAATTCTCCGAGGGCGTCCAGACCGTCGAGGACTGGCTGGTGCCGATCGTCGCCGACGCTGAGGCAGGCTTCGGCGGCCCGCTGAACGCCTACGAACTGATGAAGTCGATGATCCAGGCCGGCGCCTCCGGTGTTCACTGGGAGGACCAGCTCGCCTCGGAAAAGAAGTGCGGCCACCTCGGCGGCAAGGTCCTGATCCCCACGCAGCAGCACGTCCGGACCCTGAACGCGGCCCGCCTGGCGGCCGACGTCGCCGGCACGCCGTCCGTGGTCATCGCCCGCACCGACGCCGAGGCGGCAACCCTGATCACCTCCGACGTCGACGAGCGCGACCAGGAATTCATCCTCCGCGAAGGCGGACAGCCGGTCCGCACCCCGGAGGGCTTCTACAAGGTCCGCAACGGCATCGAACCCTGCATCGCCCGCGCCAAGGCCTACGCCCCGTACTCCGACCTCATCTGGATGGAAACCGGCACCCCGGACCTGGAGCTGGCCCGCAAGTTCGCCGAAGCGGTCAAGGCCGAGTTCCCGGACCAGATGCTCTCCTACAACTGCTCCCCGTCGTTCAACTGGCGCAAGCACCTGGACGACGCCACCATCGCCAAGTTCCAGCGCGAACTCGGCGCCATGGGCTTCACCTTCCAGTTCATCACCCTGGCCGGCTTCCACGCCCTGAACTACTCGATGTTCGACCTCGCCCACGGCTACGCCCGGGAAGGCATGAGCGCCTACGTCGAGCTGCAGGAGAAGGAATTCGCCTCCGAGTCCCGCGGCTACACCGCAACCAAGCACCAGCGCGAAGTCGGCACCGGCTACTTCGACGACATCGCCACTGCGCTCAACCCGAACGCATCCACCCTCGCTCTCGTGGGATCCACCGAAGAGGGCCAGTTCCACTAGCAACTTACGACGGCGGTTGTTCCGTCCGGCCTTCGGACCGGCGTCGCTCTGCCTGCTATTCCCCACGTCCCGGTTTGGACCTCGCTGAGCGAGGCCCGACCGGGACGCAGGGCCCCTTTTGCGCAAACTGCCGCGACACCGGCTCCTCGGCCTAGTGCCCCGGTCGCCTGCGTGCCGCCAGCCGCCGTCGAACTTCCCTTTCGTCTTTAAGGAGACAGAAATGAACAGCTTCACAGACAACTTCACCATCAACGGGATCACGTTGACCGCCCAGCCCGTTTGCCGGCAGGGCGAGGTGCTGACGCCGGACGCTTTGGCGTTTGTGGCCAGGCTGCACAAGGCGACTGCCGGGCGGCGCGAGGAGCTGCTGCGGGCACGCAGGGCACGGCGGGACCAGATCGCCGGCGGCCAGGACCCGCGGTTCCTCCGCGAGACCGAGTCCGTCCGCAACGATCCCAACTGGCGCGTCGCTCCCCCGGCCCCAGGCCTGGAGGACCGCCGCGTGGAGATCACCGGACCCGTGGATAAGAAGATGACCATCAACGCGCTGAACTCGGGCGCCAAGGTGTGGCTCGCGGACATGGAGGACTCCTCCACGCCGTCCTGGCGCAACGTGATCAAGGGCCAGCTGAACCTCACCGATGCCCTGGAGCGGCGGATCGACTTCACCTCCCCGGAGGGCAAGGAATACAAGCTCAAGGCCGCCGAGGACCTGCCCACCATCGTGGTCCGGCCGCGCGGCTGGCACCTGCCCGAGAAGCACATGCTCATCGACGGCACCCCGGTCGCCGGCGGCATCGTGGACTTCGGCCTGTACTTCTTCCACAACGCACGCCGCCTGCTGGCACAGGGCAAGGGCCCGTACTTTTACCTGCCGAAGATCGAGAACCACCTCGAAGCCCGGCTCTGGAACGACATCTTCATCCTCGCCCAGGACCTGCTCGGCATCCCGCAGGGCACCATCCGCGCCACCGTGCTGATCGAAACCATCACCGCAGCCTTCGAGATGGAGGAAATCCTCTACGAACTGCGGGACCACGCCTCGGGCCTGAACGCGGGCCGCTGGGACTACATCTTCTCCCTCATCAAGAACTTCCGCACCCGCGGCCCCCGGTTCGTCCTGCCGGACCGCGGCCAGGTCACCATGACCCAGCCCTTCATGCGCGCCTACACCGAGCAGCTGGTGCGCGCCTGCCACAAGCGGGGGGCCATGGCTATTGGGGGCATGGCCGCCGCAGTTCCGAATCGCAAGGACGAGGCCGCCAACGCCAGCGCCTTCGACAAGGTCCGCGCGGACAAGACCCGCGAGGCCGCCGACGGCTTCGACGGCTCGTGGGTGGCCCACCCGGACCTCGTTCCCGTCTGCCGCGAAGTGTTTGACGGCGTCCTCGGCAGCAAGCCGAACCAGCTGGACCGCCTGCGCGAAGACGTGATCCCGGATGACCGCGCCCTCATCAACGTTGCCGCCACCGCGGGCACCATCACGGAGCAGGGCATCCGGAACAACATCGAAGTGGGAATCCGCTACATCGAGTCCTGGCTCCGGGGCAACGGCGCAGTGGCCATCCATAACCTGATGGAGGACGCCGCCACCGCCGAGATCTCCCGCTCGCAGCTGTGGCAGTGGATCTACTCCCGGGCCATCACGGACCACGGCGAAATCATCTCCAAAGAGTGGGTGGAGGACATGCTGGACGAGGAGTTCGCCCGGCTGGAGCGCTTCGACGGCGACCGCTTCGCCGACGCCCGCGACATCTTCGAGGAAGTCACGCTGAGCGACAAGTTCCCCAGCTTCCTGACGGTTCCGGCCTACGCCAGGTACCTGCACGAGGCCCGCCAGGGTGCCGACGCCACGGCCGAAGCCATCGAAGACGAGCTGGTCGCCGCCTAGAAACCCGCCCAAGTTTCCGTCCGCCGGGCTGCCACGCCTTCGCAACAGCACCCCCGAAATCCGGGGAGGCAGCCCGGCCACGGAGCCACCCATGAAGCGCGAACAGGCAGCTGATGACCGCAAACCAAAGGTTTGAGGGCATTAGCTGCCTGTTCGCGCTTGGTGTTTAAGGCGCACGACGGCGGTTGGCGGCTTAGCGCTGCTTCGGCACCTTGCGGACGGAGAGGGTTGTTCCCAGAATGAACGCCAGCACCGACCCCAGGATCACCAGCAGGGGCGCGGTCCAACCTCCGGTGACGCTGTTGACGTAGCCCACGAACGTCGGCGCCGCGGCCGCGAAACAGTATCCGACACCTTGAACGACCGCCGACATCCGGCCCGCCGAGGCCTGGTCCATGGCCAGCTTGATGATGGCGATGAAGATGACCGTGATGCCGCCGCCCTGTGCTGCGCCGCCGAGTGAGGACCAGAGCCACCACAGCTCCGGCGCCAGCAGCAGCCCGAGGGGAACGGTGAGCCACATGGCACCCAAGGTGAGGGCAACCGCCGTCGTGCTCATGAACCGCGCCACCAGCGGAACTCCCAGTCCCCCCAGTATCGCCAGGATCTGGAAGAGGGATGACCCCGCGCCGGCGGCGGCCGGCGCCATGCCGAGTTCGTCGGACAGCAGCGTCGGCAGCCATGCAGTCACTCCGTAGTAGGAGATGGCCTGTCCGGCGAAACCGGCTGTCAGGCCCACCGTAATCCATGGAGACGCCGGCCGGCCGCTCGCAGGCGGCCCGCCGGAACCGTCATCGGCGGCGGGGACGTACGCCCCGCGGCCGGCTGCGGGGACCCAGAACGCGATCGCGGCGACTGCGAACAAGGCACTGGCGGCAAGCGCCGGCCGCCATCCGGCGGCTTCGGCCAGGGGCGCCGTCACCACGGAGGTGAGGAACGAACCAATGTTCAGGGCGGCGGTGTAGATCCCCAGCGCAGTCCCCTGCCGGCGGGAGGAAAAGTCCCGCCTGATGATCAGTGGCACCGCGATGTTGCCGATGGTGATGGCCACGCCGAGGATTACGGTCCCGAGCATCACCATGGCTCCGCCGCCGGCGGACCGGACGACCACGCCCGCCAGAACCCCCAGGAGGGTCACCGTGATGGCCACCTCCGCTCCCAGCCGTCGCGCCGCCAGGGAGGCCAGCGGCGCCGCGAGCGAAAAGCACAGCACCGGGATACCTGTGAGGAGGCCCAGCTCCACCGGCGAGAAGCCGAGGTCCTGCTGCATCGGCCCCACCACAGGGGCCACCGCCACGAAGGGTCCCCGCATGTTGAGGGCAATAAGCCCTATGCACGCCAGGAGAATCCAGCTGCTCGGGATCGTGGAGCCCAGCCGCCTCATGGGGCTGCCGGACAGGCTGAAGGGACGGAAAGCGGTTTCATCTCTTCATTGCTACCACGTGCGGACCGGCGGGCATGACTGCCCACCGGTCCGACGGACATTTCCGCACGTCCGTTACAGGTACCAGTCCCGCTGGGCGTTGCCCACACCGGGCGCCTCACGGAACTGCGCCGGCTGCGCCACCCATCCGACTCCGTTGGCAATGACCTGCTGGATCTGGGGCTGGTGGTAGACGGGATACTCCTGGTCCCCCGGGCTGAAGTAGAAGATCCGGCCCTTGCCGCGGGAGAAGGTGACCCCCGAGCGGAAGACTTCGCCGCCTTCAAAGGAACTGATGAAAATCAGGTCATCGGGCTCCGGAATGTCGAACAGCTCGCCGTACATCTCCTGCTTCGGGATCACGATGGGGCTTTCCACGCCGGCGGCAATCGGATGCGAAGGCTTGACGGTCCACACGAGTTCACGCTCGCCGTCGTTGCGCCACTTGAGGGAGCAGGTGGTTCCCAGGAGCTTGGTGAAGATCCTGGCGAAGTGGCCGGAGTGAAGGACCACAAGCCCCATGCCGCCCAGGACGTGGCGCTGGACGCGTTCCACCACCTCGTCGCTGACCTCGTCGTGGGCCACGTGCCCCCACCAGAGGAGGACGTCGGTGGCGGCCAGGGTTTCCTCCGAGAGCCCGTGCTCCGGGTCGGCCAGCGTGGCCGTGGTGATGCTTGAATCCGGGTAAAAGCCCTTCAGTCCCTCCGCGATGGCGCCGTGGATGCCGCTGGGGTACATCTCGGCCATGGTTTCCGGCTCGTTGCGGGCCTCGTGGACACCTTCGTTCCACACAAGAATGTTCAGTTTGTCGGGCATGTCAGAGCCTCACTTCGCGCTGTTCGAGGGCGGACTTGTAGCAGGCGTCGAGCACCAGGGCACGGGTCAATGCCAGTGATCCGTCGTGGGCGCCCCAGACGGATTCGCCTCCCCGGACAGCTTCAACGAAGTCTTCCACCACAGCCTGGTGTGCCCTGCCGGGTTCCGCCACCACTGTGTAGTCGGCGTTTTCGCCGTCTTTCTCCTTGAAGATGCGAAGGTCTGCGACGGGGGCGTCGGAGGCCCCGACGGCGCGCAGGTCCGCGCCGCCGTCGGTGCCGTAAACGGTGAAGTCCATCAGGTCGTCTTCGTCGCGGTACGCCGCCCAGCCTGCCTCGAGGATTAGCGTGCCTCCGCCCTCGAGCCGAATGAAGGCAGAGGCGAAGTCTTCCACCTCAAACTTGTGGGCAGCCTGCATCGCGGTGTACCGGGCGTTTCCGCCGAGGCCGCGGGGGCCGAGTTCCGAATGTGTGGACGCGGAGACGGAGAGGACCTTCGGTTCGCCCAGCAGGTGCAGCGCGTAGTCCAGGACGTGGACGCCGATGTCCGCCAGCGGCCCGCCGCCGGCCAGCGCCGGATTGGTGAACCAGCTCCCCAGCATCGGGATGCCCTGCCGGCGGAGCCAGGAGGCCTTGGCGTAGTACGGGCGGCCCAGCTCCCCGTCGTCCATGATGCTCTTCAGCTTCTGGATGTCGCCGCGGCGGCGGTGGTTGAAGGCGACGTCGAGGACGCGGCCGGCCGCCCGGGCTGCCTCGACCATCTGCCTGCCCTCGTCGCCGTTGCGGGCCAGGGGCTTTTCGCTCAGGACGTGCAGCCCGCGCTCAAGCGCGGCGATGGCAATCGGCGCGTGCAGGAACGTCGGCACGGCGACGCTGACGGCGTCGAGCCCTTCGAGCTCGATCAGGTCTTCCCACCGGGCAAACGTGTGCGGGATGCCGTAGTCGGCCTTGATGCTGGCCAGGAGGTCCTCCTCCATGGCGGCCACGGCCACGAGCTCCACACCGTCGATGTTCTTGTAGGCCTTGATGTGCTGTTGACCGGCCCATCCGATGCCCACGACCCCAACTTTCAGGGGTGCCGTGGCCGGGAGGCGTGATGGCTGTTGATTACTCACGAATGGATCCTTTGTTTCTCGTCGATTTGAAACGCTAGGTGTTGTGAAGGGCGGCGTGCCTGATGGCTGATTCCACGGCCTCGGGCGAAAGTACGTGCTCAATGACCATCCGGCTGGCTCCCCAGATGGCAGCATCAACAGGTGCCTTGGACTGCTCGATGCGGAGTTTGGATGTGGCCAGCGGCTGGGACCGGCGGTAGACGGTTTCCCGGATACCGGCCAGGAGCTGGTCGCCGGCGCGCGAGAGACTGCCGCCGACCACGATCACCGAAGGGTTGAGGAGATTCACGCAGATGGCCAGCACCTCCCCCATGTCCCGTCCCGCCTGTCGCAGCGCGAGAATGGCCTGCACGTCCCCCTTCGCTGCCAGGTCCACCACGGCCGTGCCGGAGACCGCATCGATTCCGTGGGCCCTCAGCTTGGCTGCCAGCGCGGGGCCGGAAGCCAGCGCTTCGAGGCAGCCGTGGTTGCCGCAGCGGCACAGGACGTCCTCGCCGCTGGGAACGCGGACGTGCCCGAGGTCCCCCGATGCGCCGTCGGCTCCCCGCTGCAGCTGGCCGCTGCTGATGATGCCCGCCCCGATGCCGGTGGCGGCCTTCACGAAAAGCAGATTCCGGTGGTCCTGCCAGAAGGCATGCCGCTCGCCCACGGCCATGATGTTGACGTCGTTATCCACAAGGACTTCGGTTCCCAGCTCGGCGCGGACATAGCCGGCCACATCGAACCCGTCCCAGCCCGGCATGATGGGAGGCTTCACCGGCCGGCCAGTATCGTGCTGCACAGGCCCCGGCAGGCCGATTCCCACGCCTGCCACGTCTTGGTCCGCACGGCCGATGCCTTGCAGCAGCGACCTGCAGTTCCCGATGACCCAATCAAGCACAGCCTCGGGACCCTCGGAGATTTCCAAGGCGCCCGAGTGGCGGGCCAGGATGTCCCCGTTCAGGTCCGTGACGGCAACGGAAGCGTGGGAAGCGCCGACGTCCGCGGCGCATACCACCTTCATGCCGGCGTTGAAGACAAACCGCGACGGCGGCCGCCCCCCGGAGGAAGCCGCCTCACCTGCGGGGCCCACGAAACCCGCCGCCGTCAGGGCATCAATCCTGGCCGCCACTGTGGTGCGGGCAAGGCCCGTGACCGCGGTCAGTTCAGCGCGTGTCCGTGCCTTGCCGTCACGGAGCAGCTGGAAGAGGTCGCCGGCACGGGTCCCCAGCCCGGCGTCCTCCGAGGGCCGCTCCAGGACGGGAGATGTCTGCATGGGTTAAGGAATAGCACACGCCGGCCCACTTATGTCAGTGCTTCTGCAAACTTTTGATTGACTTGCGGTAAAAGTAGCCGTAGCTTCATAAAAGACCCACTCCCGACGCCGCCCCGGGTCCTGGGATGCCCGGACGATCAGCAAGATGTTAGGAGAACCATGACCTACTCACTCCAGCTCTACACGCTCCGCGGGCCCCTCGAGGAGGATCTTCCCGGCACCATCCGGCGAGTGGCCGAGATCGGTTTCGCCCAAGTGGAGCCGTACAACTTCGTGGCGACCGCCAAGGAACTTGGGGAGGCGCTGCAGGCCAACCGCCTGACGGCCCCCTCCGGCCACGCGCCCCTGCTCAGCCAGGACCAGGACCAGATTTTTGCCGCGGCCCGGGCCCTGGGGATGGAAACAGTGATCGAGCCGTACATAACGGCCGAGCACTGGCAGTCGGCCGAGGATGTCCGCGCCACCGCTGAGAAGCTGAATGCCGCCGCCAGGAAGGCTGCCGAATACGGCATCCGGGTGGGCTACCACAACCACCAGTGGGAGCTGGAGTCCGTCATCGAAGGCCAGACCGCGCTGGAGTACTTCGCCGGGCTGCTGGACCCTGAAGTGGTGCTGGAGGTCGACACGTATTGGGTCGCCGTTGGCGGCCATGATCCCGTGGAAATCCTCACCCGCTTGGGCGACAGGGTGCGGCTCATCCACATCAAGGACGGCCCGCTCACCACGGACACCAAGGCGCAGCTTCCTGCGGGCAAGGGCCAAGTGGCAGTGCTGGATGTCATCGCCGCGGCGAAATCCCTGGAAGTCGGGGTGGTTGAGTTTGACGACTATTCCGGGGACATCTTTGACGGGATCGCCGAGAGCCTGGCGTTCCTGCAGAAGGCAGCAACCGGGCAGATACGTCCATGAGCGCCGCCCAGGCTCCAGCAAGCGGCAGCGGCCCGGTGGGCGTCGCCGTCATCGGCGCAGGCAACATCAGCAAGCAGTACCTGGACAACCTGACGGTCTTCCCCGACCTGAAGGTGCACTACATCGCCGACCTCTCCGAGGACGCCGCCGCGGCGCGGGCCAGGGAATACGGCATCGCGGAGTGGGGCGGGGTGGACGCGGCACTGGGCCATCCCGACGTCGAAATCATCGTCAACCTGACCATCCCCGCCGCCCACGTGGAAGTGGCCACCGCCGCCGTCCGCGCGGGAAAACACGTGTGGACGGAAAAGCCTTTTTCACTGGACCGCGAATCCGGCCTGGAACTCCTTAATGCGGCAGAAGCGGCGGAGCGCCGGCTCGGCTGCGCTCCGGACACCTTCCTCGGCGCCGGCCTGCAGACGGCGCGCCGGCTGATCGAACGCGGCGACATCGGGACTCCGCTGACGGCGATGACCACATTCCAGACTCCGGGGCCCGAATCCTGGCATCCAAATCCGGCGTTCCTGTTTCAGTACGGCGCCGGGCCGCTGTTCGACATGGGGCCGTACTACCTCACCGCGCTGGTCCAAACATTTGGTCCGGTCAGCAAGGTGGCGGCCATGGGCTCGAAGTCCAGGGAGGTCCGCGTCATCGGTTCGGGTCCACGGCTGGGCGAGGAATTCACCGTCGAGGTCCCCACCCATGTCAGCGCGATGGCGCAGTTCGAAGGCGGCCAGTCATCGCACAGCGTCTTCAGCTTCGAATCCCCCCGCGAGCGGATGGGATTCGTGGAGATCACCGGCACCGAAGCCACTATCTCCCTGCCGGACCCCAACAATTTCCACGGGGAGGTCAGGCTCTGGCGCGCGGGCGACGAGGACTGGACCGTCATCCCCGCCACCGGCCCGGATAACGGCCGCGGCATGGGCGTGCTGGACATGGCCCGCTCCATCCGCGCGGGCGTCCCGCACCGCGCCACAGGACAGCTCGCTTACCACGTGCTGGACACCATGGTCGCCATCTCCGAGTCCGTGGACTCCGGAACGTTTGTCGACGTCGAAAGCTCCGCGCCGCCATCCCCGGCCCTCCCCGAGGACTGGAACCCCACTGCCTCCACCGTCTAGGAACAGCGCAATGACAACGCAAGAACCGCAGCCAACGCGCTCCGGCACCCGCCAGCACCCGTCTTCCCCGCTGGGGGTGGCGATGATCGGCTACGCGTTCATGGGCAAGGCCCATTCGAATGCGTGGCGGAACGTGGCCAGCTACTTCGATGTCCCGGCTTTCGAGCAGAGGGTGCTGGTCGGACGGGATCGCGTCCAGGTCGCCGACGCTGCGGCCAAGTACGGCTGGGCCGAGTCCGCCACGGACTGGCGCTCCGTCCTGGAGCGGGATGACATCGACATCGTGGACATCTGCGCCCCGGGCTGGATGCACGCCGACATTGCCATCGCGGCGCTCGAGGCCGGGAAGCACGTGTTGGTGGAGAAGCCTCTGGCGAACACCGTGGCCGAGGCCGAAGCCATGACGCGGGCGGCCCAGTCCGCGCGGGCCAAGGGCGTGCAGTCGATGGTCGGCTTCAACTACCGGCGGGTCCCGGCGTTGGCCCTGGCCAAGGAGCTGATCGCCGAAGGCCGGGTGGGCACGGTCCGGCACGTCCGTGCCGCGTACCTGCAGGACTGGCTCACTGATGCGCAGGCGCCGATGACCTGGCGGCTGCGCAAGGACACTGCGGGTTCCGGCGCCCTGGGCGACATCGCCTCCCACGCCATCGACCAGGTCATGTTCCTGCTCGGTGAGGCCGTCACCGACGTTTCCGGGCGCCTGCACACGTTCGTTTCGAGCCGCCCGGGAGCGGACGGCCCGGAGGACGTGACGGTCGACGACGCCGCCTGGGCCACGTTGTCACTCACCGGCGGTGCCGTCGCCTCTGTGGAAGTTTCCCGCGTTGCCACCGGGCAAAAGAACTCCCTCAGGCTGGAAATCTATGGCGACAAAGGAACGGTTCTGTTCGATCTTGAGGGGCTGAACGAGCTTGGCTTCCTGGACGCGACGGCCCCCGTCCGCGAGCAGGGTTTCCGGCGCATCCTCGTGAACGAACCCGAGCACCCCTACATGGACGCATGGTGGCCGCAGGGCCACATCATCGGGTGGGAACACACCTTCACCCACCAGATCCGTGATTTCCTGCTCGCACTCAGCCAAGGCAGCGCGCCCTCGCCGTCGTTCGAGGAAGGCCTGGCCGTCCAGCGCGTCCTGGCGGCAGTCGAGGAATCCGCCGACGCCAAGTCCTCCACTGTCCAGCTCACCTCAACCCATACATCCGCCGTTGCCGAAGGAGCCTGACATGCCCCGCCCGTACACCCTGTTTACCGGCCAGTGGGCCGACCTGCCCTTCGAGGAAGTCGCGCGCCTGGCCTCCGGTTGGGGCTATGACGGACTGGAGATTGCCGTGTCCGGGGACCACCTGGACGCCTGGCGCTGGGACGAACCCGGCTACGTCGAATCCAAGCTCGCGGTCCTGGAGAAGTACAACCTGAAGGTCTGGGCCATCTCCAACCACCTCAAGGGCCAGGCCGTGTGCGATGACCCCATCGACTTCCGCCACGAGGCGATCGTCGGCTCCAAGGTCTGGGGCGACGGCGATCCCGAGGGCGTCCGGCAGCGTGCCGCCGAGGAAATGAAGCACACCGCCCGGCTCGCCAAAGCCTTGGGCGTGGACACGGTGGTCGGGTTCACCGGCTCCTCCATCTGGCAGTACGTGGCCATGTTCCCGCCCGTCCCGGAGAAAGTGATCGAGGCCGGCTACCAGGACTTCGCCGACCGCTGGAACCCCATCCTGGACGTCTTCGACGAATGCGGCGTTCGCTTCGCCCACGAAGTCCATCCGAGTGAGATCGCCTACGACTACTGGACCACGGTCCGTACCCTCGAAGCGATCGGCCACCGCGAGGCGTTCGGGCTCAACTGGGACCCCTCGCACATGATGTGGCAGGGCATCGACCCCGTCTCCTTCATCTGGGACTTCAAGGACCGGATCTACCACGTGGACTGCAAGGACACCAAGCTGCGCCCCACCGGCCGGAACACCGTGATGGGCTCGCACCTGCCCTGGGGCGACCCGCGCCGCGGCTGGGACTTCGTCTCTGCCGGACGCGGCGACGTTCCCTGGGAATCCTCCTTCCGCGCCCTGACCGCCATCGGCTACACCGGCCCCATCAGCATCGAATGGGAAGACGCCGGCATGGACCGCCTCCACGGCGCCCCCGAAGCCCTCGCCGCGCTCAAGAAGTTCGACTTCCCGGCGTCGCAAACCAGCTTCGACGCCGCCTTCAAGCAGTAGCCCCATGACCCACACCATCCGTCAAGCAACAGCGGACGACGCCGGGGCGCTGGCTGAGCTGGCGGCCGTCACCTTTCCGCTGGCGTGCCCTCCGGAGTCCTCCCCCGAGGACATCGCGGCCCACCTTGCCGGCACGCTCAGCGAGCGCCACTTCCGCGCATACCTTGCAGACCCTGCGGTGACGGTGCTGGTGATCGACGCCGGCGGCGGACTCCGCGGCTACAGCCTGCTCGTGAACAGGCCCGCCCTGGATCCGGACGTGGCCTCGGCACTTACCGCGCTGCCCTCGGCGGAGCTCAGCAAATGCTACGTCCATCCTGGCCACCACGGGCTCGGCGCCGCGGCCGACCTCATGCACGCCAGCATCGAGTCCGCCGCAGCCGCCGGGGCAAGGGGAATGTGGCTCGGAGTCAACAGTGAGAACACCAGGGCGATCCGGTTCTACGAAAAATCAGGCTTCCGGAAGGTGGGGACCAAGTCCTTCCGGTTGGGAAGCGCTGTCGAACACGACTTCGTGATGGAGCGGCCGCTGGGCGGCTAGTCGGCGAGGTCCTTGTAAAGCGGCAGGCGGGGGTCGCTCCGGAGCTTCAGCGCCGGTGGCAAGCCCTCCACGCTTCCCTCCCTGCCCCGGGCCCGGATGGTGATCCTGGAGCGGCCCAGGAGGACGTTATCTGCCCGGAAATCGCCCATCCGGTCCGGAAGGATCGGGGCCAGGTGGACTTCGTTCCGGGTGAAGTCGGGGTCAAAGCGCAGCAGGATGCGGGCCAGCTGAACCGGTGCCGCGGCCGCCCACGCCTGTGGGGAGCACGCCGTCGGGTATGGCACCGGCTCCGGGAAGTCGCTCCGGTCAAACCCGCAGAACAGCTCCGGAAGCTGCCCGCCAAAGTGGGCCGCCGCCGCAAAGAGCCCGCTGGCAATCCGGCTGGCCTCGTCCACGAAGCCGTACCGCATGAGCCCGGTGGCCACGAGCGCGCTGTCGTGCGGCCACACCGAGCCGTTGTGGTAGCTGACGGGGTTGTACGCACCCATGTCCGAGGCCAGCGTCCTGATGCCCCAGCCTGTGAACATCTCGGGCGACATCAGGCGTTCCGCGACCATCGGAGCCTTGTCCTCGTCGAGCAGCCCGACCCAGAGACAGTGGCCCATGTTGGACGCGCACGAGTCAACCTGCCGCTTGTCCTTGTCCAGGGCGATGGCGTAATACCCCTTGTCCGGCATCCAGAACCGCTCGTTGAAGGATGCCTTCAGGCGTGCAGCGCGCCCGGCCCAGTGGCGTTCCAGGGACTGGTCACCGGTCCAGCGGGCCAGCAGGGAACGTCCCACGTAGGCGGCGTACACGTAGCCCTGGACCTCGCACAGGGCAATCGGTGGCTCGGCCATCCTGCCGTCGGCGAAATTGATTCCGTCCCAGGAATCCTTCCATCCCTGGTTCAGCAGTCCGTGGGGGTTGGGCCTCAGGTACTCCACAAAGCCGTCGCCGTCGCGGTCCCCGAAGTGCTCGATCCATTCCAGGGCACGATCCGCATGCGGCAGCAGCGAATCAATGATGTCCTCGCCGAGCCCCCACCGGCTGAGCTCCCCGAGGACGGAGACAAACAGCGGGGTGGCGTCGGCGGTGCCGTAGTACGCGGTGCCGCCCAGCGCAAGGCCGGCGTTGATGCCAAACCTCACCTCGTGGGGGATCCGCCCCGGCTCTTCCTCAGAATCCGGGTCTACCTTTGTCCCCTGGATCCCGGCCAGGGTCTGCAGCGTCCCGGCGGCAAGGTTGGGGTCGACCAGCAGCGACATGTAGGCGGACAGCAGGGAATCCCGGCCGAAGAGCGCCATGAACCAGGGCGCACCGGCGGCAACTGCGGCACGGTCAGGGTGGGCATCATCGAATATCCGCAGGGAACCCAGATCCTTCTGGCTGCGGTCCAGCACATGTTGAACGTTCCGGTCCATGACGGTCACCCGCGGCACATGCTCCTCCCATGCCAGGTGCCTCTTGACGCCCATCCGGTGGTGCGGAGGCGAGGCCTCGGAAAAGGGCTCCTCCGGCCCCACCCCATTGATCAGCGGAACCGCAATGACGGCGGTGGACCATTGTCCCCTGGCCGGAATCTGCACCCGGAAAGCCAGTGCATCCTCGCGGACCAGGGCCCCCGCTGCGCGGATGGCCACGCCCCGGCGCTGTCCGTTGCGCTCTGCTTCGATGTGGAGCTCGGCGCCCTGGACCGACCTGCGGGTAACGGCACCGGTGGGCGCCCTGCCGCCCTTGACGTCAAAGAGGTCCGCCATGTCGGCCTCGACGCTCAGTTCGATGTCACAGTCGGCCGGCTCAGACGAGTAGTTGATGAGGGTAATGTCATCCCGAAGCCCGGGTCCGATGTGCCGCTGGTGCCGGACCACCAGGGGGCTGTCGAACCTGCCGTCCGACCAGCGGGCCCTGCCGATGAAGGTGGCCTGGAAAGCCCTGGGCGTCTGGGCCCCCAGCGGTTCGCGGAGGGACCCGTTGACCCGGAGCATCCAGCGGGAAATAACCCGTGTGTCCTGGTAGAAGACCCCTTGTGAGCCGCCGGGGATGATGTCGCCGTTGTGGGAGGAGATGCAGAACGAGGACCCTTCGACCACTGTGACCGCACCGGCTTCGGATGGGCCCGCCTCCGTGTCGGCATTCCAGGCGTTCATGGGCTGATCCCTTCCCTTGCACAGGCGCGCGGCCGGCGTCAGGTACCCGGCGCCATCGAATCGTGTATCTGATTCTCATGCACTGTGCCCGGATCGGGAACCCCGAAAGGCAACTTCTGCCCAAGCAGCCGGGTGAACAGATCCAGGTGGTCCTCGACCATCCGTTCCGAGCTGAACCGTTCCGCAACGGAGGCGCGGCAGGCAGCCCTGCTGAGCTCTCCGGCCCGGAGCAACAGAGCCGGCAGCTCGTCCAGCGAGGCCAGGTAGCCGGTGGATCCGTGATCCACCACTTCGGGTGCGGCACCAATGGGAGTGCCTATGACGGGGGTCCCCGTGGCCAGTGCCTCGATCATCACCAGCCCGAAAGGCTCAGACCACTGGATGGGGTTCAGGAAGGCGAAGGCCTCGCCCATCAGCGCGTACTTTTCGGCGTTCGCCAGCTCACCAATGAATTCCTCGTTGGGCCCCATGAGCGGCTCGACAACTTCCCGGAAGTAGCGCATTTCCTCGGGTTCGCGGATTTTTGCCGCAAGGCGCAGCGGGACTCCGGCCTTCCGGGCGATAGCAATCGCTTGGGCTGGACCCTTGTCCGGGGACATTCGTCCCACAAAGCACGCATAGCCTCCCTGCCCGGTACCAGTCGGAACGGCAGCCAGATCCATCCCGTGATGGATGACCCGGGCAACCGGAACGTCCGGCGCCTGGCTGACCTGGTCGCGGGAAATGGCGATAATGCTCGCGGTCTTGCCGATGGCCCGGTAAATGTCCACCGCCGACGGCGTCAGCTGGCAATGGATGGTTGTCACCACCGGCACCGAGGATGGACGGTGCGGATACAACGGGCCGGCCATCGTGTGGTCGTGGATGATGTCCACTCCCCGCATGCCCCGGTAAGCGCGGATCACGTGACTCAGTTCCGAAAGCGTGAATCCCAGTTCGGCCGGTTCGGCCTGCCGCATGTCCGGGACCCGGGGAACAGGACATTCGCTGTCCGACGGAGCAGCCAGCACCACCTCGTGGCCGGCGTCAGCAAAGCCGCGGGCAAGGCTGTCCACCACCCTCTCGGTCCCACCGTAAGCGGGCGGCGGAACCGGAATCCAGGGTCCTGCAATTAGTCCTATCCGCATGCCTGGCCTCCCAGCCCACGGGCAGGGAGCTTCCGCATAACAGTAGAAGCGCCTGCCTGGCGCCTCGTGGTGAACCACGAGAATGTTCGGATGAACAGCATCCGACGGCTGACTTCATAACCTATGTCAAACGATAGGATCCCCGGTGCCGCCGGGCAAGACCGCCAGTCTGCCGGTTGCCTGTGGCCTAACCGACACCGCCGCTGAGGAATGCCCCAGCTCCGGTGGAGGTTGTGGCAGGCATGAAGATTGAAATCTGGTCAGACGTCGCGTGTCCTTGGTGCTACATCGGCAAACGGCGCTTCGAGGCCGCCCTGGCCGAGTTCCCCCACCGCGATGCGGTAGAGGTGCAGTGGCGCAGCTACCAGCTGGATCCGTCCCTGCCCGAACACTACGACGGCACCGAGCTCGACTACCTCAGCACCCGCAAAGGCATGGCCCCCGCACAGGTTTCTCAAATGTTTGACCACGTGGCGGCACAGGCCAGGGGTGAGGGGCTCGACTACCGGTTCGACGCCGTCGTAGTCGCCAACAGCTTCACCGCCCACCGGCTGATCCATCTGGCCGCCGCCCACGGGAAGCAGGACGCCGCCAAGGAGCGGCTGCTCAGCGATCACTTCGAACACGGCAAGGACATCGGCAGCCGCGGCTACCTCACCGCGCTCGGCGGGGAACTGGGCCTCGACGCCGGCGCTGTCGCCGAGCTGTTCACCTCCGACAAGTACGCCGACGCCGTCCGGCACGACATTGCCGAAGCACGCGCGCTGGGCATCAGCGGAGTCCCCTTCTTCGTGATTGACCGGAAATTCGGGCTCTCCGGCGCCCAGCCCTCGGCAACGTTCAGCATGGCCCTTGAACAGGCCTGGCAGGACACCCATCCGCTCGCCATGGTCAACGCCGGCGGCCCCGGAACTGAGGACGGCGAAGCACAAGACGGCGGAGCGTGCGGGCCGGCGGGCTGCGCCGTCTGACGCTGCGTTTATGGGAGGCCAACTGCGCCGCCCCGAGGCACGACTGCGGCGCAAACCTGCACAAGACACGCAGGGTTTTACTGACAGAGCGCGGTAAAGTGTGCGTATGCCACGGATTTCGGCCCCCAGCAATGCTGCACAGCGCGCCGAGACCCAGCGCCGCATCCTCAACGCCTTTGGCGAACTTCTCTTCACGCACGGGCTGCCCGGGCTGACCATGACGGATGTGGCCCGCCATGCAGGCATCGGGCGTACGGCCGTGTACAACTATTATGCGGACATCGAAGAGCTGCTCATTTCCTATGCCCTGGTTGAAACGGAGCGTTTCCTCGCGGAACTGAAGGAGTCGCTCAACCTGCTGGAGAACCCGGTGGACCGGCTGGCGCTCTATGTGCGATCCCAGGTGGAGGACCTCAGCCGCCGCCACCTTCCACCCGGCCCGGCGATGGGCGCCGTGCTCTCCCCTGCGTCCTTCGCCAAGCTCGCGGACCACGTCGGCGGCCTCAGCGACCTCCTGCAGGACATCCTGCGCGAAGGCATGGACCAGGGTTACTTCCCCGTGGCGGACGTCCGGCAGCAGGCCCAGCTGATCCACGGAACCCTGTCGTCCAGCGCTGCCCGCAGCAGCGAGGAGACGGACGACCTCGAGGATCGGGTCTCCCGGACAGTGCGGTTCATCCAGTTGGGTGCCGGTGCGAGGTTCGACGACGGCGGCCGGCCCGTCCGCCTGGCGGAACCTCCCGCTGCGGCTGGTTAGCGGTCAGCCTTTGGCGCCCTGGGTGGGGACTACGGGCCACTGGCCGTCATCTGCAATGCGCCGGCTTTCCCGCGGGCACTCCAGCTTGCCGGGAGTCTGGTCCACCAGTTCCGGCTTGGCCAGCCCCCGGTAGTCGCCGGTGAGAATCACGTCAACGCTGGCATCGGAGCGAGCGTCCTGGAAGTAGTCCGAACCCGGAAGGTTCCGCTGCACGGCGAAGGCCGCGGCCTGGCCTGCGGCGCCGGACACAATGGCGGCAACGCCGCGGTAGCCGGTTTCGATGTTGCCGACCCTGCCCACTGCGAATTTCCGGACCTTGAACTCGTTGGCTGCTGACTTTGCCAGTCCGGCCCTGGTGGTGGCGTTGAAGACGTTGACGGTGACCTTGGCGGGCGGCGTGTAGTCGAAGGTCGTGGCGGGGCACGCGGACGCCTGCACCTCGGTGTTTTCCGTCCCGGGGAACTTAATTTGTCCGTTCATGATCGCCACAGCTCCCATGACGGCCGTAACAATCAGCCCAAGGAGCATGAACAGCACCACGCCGTGCAGGATTTTCCGGCGCAGCTTCCGGGAGTGGGCGGCCGCGTCGTCGTCGGGCACGAACGTGGCACGGAGCTCAGGACCAGTGATGACGCGGTGTCCATGCAGAACCGTGACGTCCTTGGGTTTTCTAGCCATCGATCACCAACACCCGGGCGTGGATGGCGGTGCGCTGGTGGAGCGCGGTGCGGACAGCCCGGTGGAGACCGTCCTCGAGGTAGAGCGTTCCCTTGTACTGCACCACGTGCGGGAAGAGGTCGCCGAAAAAGGTGGAGTCCTCGGCCAGCAGGGCTTCGAGGTCCAGGGTCCGCTTGGTGGTCACCAGTTCATCAAGCCGCACCGGCCGTGGCGGCAGCGCGGCCCAGTCCTTGGGCGTGCTGTAACCATGGTCGGGGTAAGGGCGTCCCTCGCCCACAGCTTTGAATATCACGATGCAAGCCTAAGCACGTTGCCTGTTCTAGGGAATGTGGATCGGGTCACGGACCGAGGTTGTAGCCAAACAGTAACCATGAGTCACATGCGGGGCGCTTGCGTCAGCCTGGGGCGCCGCGCGGGCGGCGGCTGACAGAATGGAGCCATGACTGCTCCTCCCGCGAATGCCACCGCTGCCGCCTTTGGCTCCCACACGCCGTCGGCCCCGGCCCTTGCCCTCCTCCTGGACGTCGACGGCCCGGTGGCCAGTCCCGTCACCCGTGATGTGAAGCCCGGCATCATCGCCGATCTGGTGGCCCTTGCGACAGCCGGGGTACCGGTCATCTTCAACACGGGCCGCTCCGACGCCTTCATCCGGCAGCAGGTCATGGAGCCGATGATCGCAGCGGGCATGCCGAGCGGCACACTGATCCATGCCATTTGCGAAAAGGGCGCCGTCTGGTTCAGCTACACCGCCGCCGGCGCCGGTCCGGTCCACGTGGACCGTGAACTGGCCGTGCCCGCAGCCTACGGTGACGACGTCCGGCGGATGGTGGCTGAGGACTACTCCTCGCACATGTTCTTCGATGAAACGAAGCGGGCCATGGTGTCGGTCGAACAGCACATCGAGGTGCCGAACAGCGAATACCTCGCCGAGCAGCGGCTCTTCGATGCAGAAGCCATGGAGCTGATGCAGCGGCACGGCCTGGGTGTCGTCCGCCTGGACCACCACGCACCCAACTCCGACGACGAGATCGACTACCGTGTGGACCCCACCATCATTTCCACGGACATCGAATCAGTACGGCTCGGCAAGGACCTGGGCGCCAGCCGTGCGGTGGAATTCCTGGCAGCACAGGGCATCACGCCGCAGGCCTGGCGGACGGTGGGTGATTCCCGCACGGACTACGCAATGGCCGACTGGCTGCACCACAATGACCACGCGGTCAAGCATGTGGATGTCCGGCCCGCGGACGGTGTGCCGGACAAGCCATACGACATCCTCACGGCCGCCGACCTCGGCCTGGATGCTACGGTCATTCACGACGACGCCGGTGCGGCTTTTCTCCGCAGGTGGCGGGAGGCGCTGGTGGGCTGAGCCCCTGCCGCCGCTTTGCGGGCGGTCCGCTCCGCCGGCAAATTATCCTGCAGTTTTTTCGGCAGGACTATCATGCAAGTAAGAGCCAACCCCTAGCAGCACGGAGAATCACCATTACAGACGTAACGGTTCAGGATGACATCTACTATGGCGGACAGACTTCCGAGGACGTCCCCGCACTTGCGGAAGTAACGTCGCCGGCTGCTGTTGCGCGCCTCAAACACCGCCCCGACATAGTCCGCACCTCAGGCCGGTATGCCCTTATCAACCAGAACCGGACGCCGTACCAGGCCATGGTGGAGGACCTGCTCTTCCTGCGGAACGTGCTGGCGCAGGCCGGTTTGGATTACCTGCTGGTCCGCGGCAACAACGACCGCCCGGTCATCGCCCTGGACTGGAAAAACCGCAAAAAGCTGCGCGCTGCCCTGGTGGAGGCGTGCCGCAACGAGCCCTTCTACTCCATGACCGTGGATGCCAAGAAGAAGACGTCGGTGCTCGTGGCCGACGGCGAGCTCTCCACCAACCGGCAGGCCAGAATCTTCCGGCTGTACAGGCCCCGGGTTGAGCCAAACGGCGGCTTTGAGTTCGGCGCTTCGGCGGGCGTGCAGGTGGAGCTCTGGAGCTTCGAGGGCGAGGAGGTGATCCTGCCGATCGAGAATTCCCTGACCCGGCGGACCATGCTGTCCCAGGACGCCGTGCGTGGAACGGTTGAACGGTACGGGCACACGTGGCCCACCATCGAGAATATGTTCGCGGACCACGCCAGTGACATCAGTTTCGACATCGACCTGGTCTTCTCCTGGGTGGATGGCAGTTCCCCGGAGTACATCGCGGCACGCAGGGCCAGGCAGGCCAACGCTGTCCTCGGCGAGGGCGACGACCACGAAGCGCGCTACCGGCAGATCAACGAGCTCAAGTACGCCCTCCGCTCCGTCTACATGTTTGCGCCGTGGATCCGCCGCATCTTCATCGCCACGGACTCCCCCGCGCCGGAGTGGCTGGCGGACCACCCGTCCGTGACGATTGTCCGGAGCGAGGAGTTCTTCGCCGATCCCTCCGTGCTGCCCACGCATAATTCCCAGGCTGTGGAATGCCAGCTGCACCACATCGACGGTCTGTCGGAGCACTTCCTCTACTCCAATGACGACATGTTCTTCGGACGCCCCGTTGGACCCGACCTGTTCTTCACGCCCGGCGGGATCACCAAGTTCATCGAGGCGGAGACCCGCATCGGCCTCGGGGAGAATGCGGCCGAGCGCAGCGGTTTCGAGAATGCCGCCAGGGTAAACCGCAAGCTGCTGTGGAACCGCTTTGGCCGGATCACCACCCGTCACCTGGAGCACAGCGCGGCGCCCCTTCGCCGCAGCGTGGTGGCCCAGATGGAGGACGAATTCCCGAGCGAGTTTGCCAAGACTGCTGCCAGCACCTTCCGCGCTGCGGACAACATCTCTGTGACCAACTCGTTCTACCACTATTACGCGCTGCTCACCGGGCGTGCTGTCACCCAGACCGCGGCCAAGGTCAGGTACGTGGACACCACACTCCGCGCCGGGCTTAACTATCTGCCCAAGCTGCTGTCGAAACGGAACATGGATTTCTTCTGCCTCAATGACGGCAGCTTCCCCGAGGTTCCCGCCGACGAAAGGGCCGAGCTGGTCACGGACTTCCTGGAGAAGTACTTCCCCATCAAGGCGCCTTGGGAGAAGTAGCACCGCATGGGCCGGAGCCCCCGCAGTCATGACTGCGGGGGCTCCGGCTTATATGGCTAATTTCGCGAAAGAACGGGCCGGTTTGCCCGCTCCGGAATGCGGATGCCGGCAGCAGCCAGACGCCGTTCCGTTTCCTCGGGGGTGACATACTCCCCGACGGTCGGCGTGCTTCCGAGCGGCACCACTGAATGCACGATGGTGTGCTCGTAGACGTGCACGAGGTTGAAGGCCTGCCCGCCGTCACGGCCGCGCGTGCCTCCCACCGGAACGTTGAGGTCCTGGGTGTAGCACGTGGCAGAGGCGACCGACACCGGGACACCGGCGAAGCTCGCCGTCGTCGAGTAGTGCAGGTGCCCAGCCAGGATGGTGCGGACGTCCGAGTTGCGAACCACGGTTTCCAGCGCAGCCTGGTCACGGAGCTCCACCAGCACGGACAGGTCCAGTACCGACGGTACGGGCGGATGGTGCAGCGCGAGGATGGTGCCGTCCGGGGCGGGCGTTTCCAGCTGTGCGGCCAGCCAGTCCAGCTGGTCGCTGCTGAGCTCCCCGTGATGGAACCCGGGCACTGACGTGTCCATGGTGATGACCCGCAGGCCATTGACGTAATAGCTTTGGTCCACCGGGTCATCATTGCCCGGCTGGTCCAGCAGGCCCGCCCGGAAGTTCGCGCGGTTATCGTGGTTTCCCATGGCCCAGATGACTTTGGCGCCGAGATCCCTGCACGCCGGTTCCACGATCGCGCGGAGTTTGGCGTAAGCCTCGGGGTCTCCCTTGTCCGCCAGGTCGCCGGTGAAAATCACGGCTTCCGGACGGGCGCCTGATGCCTGGACCTCATCGAAGAGCTGAATCAGGCGGGCTTCGCTGTCAACTGCGCCATAAAGGGGGTCCGGACCTCCCAACAAATGGGGGTCGCTCAGGTGGAGTAGAAAATGACGTGGCCTGGGGTGCTCGGCCTCGATGAGCTCCATTGCTGCCTTCGCGGTAGTTAGGAAGCGGGTGCTTCCAGTGTCCCTCTCAGTACGCTCCATCCAACCAGATAAAAAGCAAACTGTGGGGAAACTGAAGTTGGCATGTTGAAAAATTACGATGCCTGCCGCTTACCGGCTAACGCTCCTCGCTTTCGTTTCATCTGGGCGGACATCAGGCGATGACCGCGTTGGGGTGCCGCAGTTCCGGGATCACCGGAACAACGGCGGAGGCAGGACGCCCCACGATTCTCCGTCCTCGGCCAGGGGTATTCGCCGTGGCATGAAGGGGAAATGTGACGCCCGGGGACCGCTGGTCCCCGGCTGCGGAAGTGCCGCAAGGCTCTTCAAAACCGGCGGTCTCGGACCCGGCTCCGTCCTGGGACGGCAGCCGGATCTGTCGGAAGGACTGCACATAGTGCTCTCTGGCCGGTTGCATGGTCGTCATTAATGACAACGGAAACGTACTCCGCTGCATTCCTTCGACCTCCTCACGGTTGGTGAACAGCCGGACGGCGAACCCCGCCGCGCCGTACTACGGCGCGGTTGTGGGGGCCGCCGTCACGGCTGTTTCTGTTCCTGCAGGTGCAGTTGCAGGAGCCTGGGTTGAGCTTGGAACAACCGTTGGCTCAGGCGTTGCTGAGGGAACGGGCACCGGAGCGGGCGCCGGGGCAGGTGCGGGAGCGGGTGCCGGGGCGGGCGCAGGTGCCGGGGCGGGCTCGACAATAATTGCGGTGGGCGTGGGCGCCGGGGCGGGAGGCGGTGCCGGCGCCGGGGCCGGCTCGACAACAATCGCGGTGGGCGGGGCCACCGGGGCAGGTGCCGGAGCAGGTTCCGGTGCCGGTGCCGGTGCGGGCTCAGAATACGGTTCCGGCGTCGGATCAACAGGAGGCGGACCCGGTTCGGGCTCGGGCTCGGGCGCGGGGGCAGGGTCCGGCTCCGGCGTCGTTGTAGGCGGCTCGGTGGTCGGCGGGTCCGTCGTCACCGGCGGCTCCGTCGTCGGCGGCTCGGTCGTTGCCGGCGGCTCCGTTGTTGCCGGCGGCTCAGTGGTTGTCGGCGGCGTGGTCGTTGCCGGCGGGGTGGTGGTTGCCGGCGGCGTGGTGGTCGTCGGGGGCGCGGTCGTCGTCGGCGCAGTGGTCGTCGGGTTCGTCGAAGCCGGCGGTGCAGGCTTTGTCGACGTCGGCGGGGCGGGTTTGGACGTGGCCGACGGTTCGGGTGCGATGGTCTGCAGCGGACTGCTGTTGGCCTGAGGGGTTGAGGCAGACCAAGTTGCGGTGGAACTGGGCATCAGCGAGGGGCTGGCGCCGCTGGAGGGAGCCCAGGTGTAAGGCCGGGCGTCGTAATAGGTGGAGGGCTCAGAGCTGCCGTCGCCGGTGTTCCCGCGAAGGAAGGGGATCGCCCAGCCCGCGAGATTGGCCGCAGCGGGATCAAAGCTGGTCATGACCGCCTGCTGCAGCTTATCGACCTGCCGGATGGGCAGCAGCGTCCACTTGGCTGGATCCTGGTGTTCCCCATCCTCGATGACCTCGAAGTGGAGGTGGCATCCGGTGGACGATCCTGTGGTGCCCACCTGGGCAATGACCTCACCGACACGGACTGGGTCACCCTTTGCAACTGCCACGGACTGGAGGTGGTTGTACGTGGTGATGAGCCCATTGCCATGGTCGATCTCCACCCTGTTGCCGCCGCCCCACGGATGCCAGCCTGCGGCTCGCACAACTCCGGAATCAGCCGCGTAGACACGCGTGCCACACGAAGCGGCAAAATCCTGGCCCCAGTGGAACTCACCGGATTCCCCTGTCAGGGGGTTATGCCGCAGGCCGAAGGAGGAACTCGGATACAAAACCTCGAGCGGGGCCATCAGGAAACCTGCACCCGGCCGCCTCAAGGCAGTGGATGCGACGCCCGGCGACTGAGGCTTGACCGTGCCAGTGGAGATAGCACCCTTGGAGCTCGTCTCCACGATCGTCCGGCCAAAGGGTACTTTGGCAACCAATGCCGCAGCCGGACCGGCTACGGTGCGCCCCTCGGACGTGCTGCCCGGATCGAGCAGCGCCGGCCCAACGACGCCGGAAGGCGGCACGACGCGGACTGCAGCCTCGTCAAGCGCTCCCGCGGGGGTCTGGATATGGCTGACCGGCGATTGGAACCCGAACGCGAAGACGGAGAAGCCTACGACAACTGCCGCAGACAGGCTCCGCAAAGCGATCCGTCCGGGGCCGTTCGCCCTGGCTGTACCTTGGTTTCCCCCATGAGTTGCCACAGAATTCTCCTGATGTAGGACCCGCCAACTCCTTGTCTCGACGAGCATGTCCTCCATTGTGGCCACACGGGAAGGCACCGGGAAACCCCTAAAACTGGGGGGTGAATCCCTGTGCTTTATAGGTTTAACCCCCCAATCCGCGCACGAACAAATGGGGTCCAGACCGTTTCCGCACGGCCTCTGAGATCCGGCAGGCGAGGGCCCTCAAAATCGCAGTCACACTCTCAGTTCAGTGCGCGAGAATGGAACATGCGCAATGTCCTCAGGGAATGGCAGGCGGAGGTCAGACGGACACTGACAGGCAGCCCTTCTGCGCCGCCCGAATGGGCAGAAAAGTTCGCCCAGGGAAATGACTCGGGCTTCTACCTGCCTGGCTCAGCCGTCTGGACCGTCCACCACGGGATGCCCACCATCGTCGCGGGCATCCGTTCCCTTCTGATGCAGACGCTTCACCCCGGCGTTATGGCCGGCGTCTATGAACACTCCAAATTCCATGAAGACTCCCTCGGCCGTCTTGCCCGGACAACACGCTGGATTCATGCAGTGACCTACGGTTCGACGGCTGATGCCCGCATTGCGACGGATTCGGTGCTGCGGATTCACGATGCGGTCCGCGGACAATACGTCGACGGCAGCGGCGCTACGCGGGACTATTCGGCGAACGATCCGGACCTGCTCCGGTGGGTGCACGTCACGTTTACTGATTCATTCCTCACGGCGCACAAGAAATGGGGCGGACCCATTCCTGGCGGCCCCGACGCCTACGTCCGCGAATGGGCGCAGGCGGCGCGGCTGATGGGGGTCAGTTCACCGCCGCTCCGTGAAGTCGAGCTGGCACGGGAACTGAACGACTGGTTTGCGGCGGGCGCCTTGCGCGCGGATGAACGGGTTGCCGAAACCGTGGCTTTCATCCGCAATCCTCCGCTGCATCCATGGCTGCTGCCCGGATACCGCGTGCTTTTCGCAGGGGCAGTGCTCAGCCTCGAGCCGAGGTACCGCGAGATGCTGGGGCTGCGGAAGGCGCGGCTTGGACCACTGCCCCTGCCGGTGGGATTGGCAACCAGGGTGACTCTCGCCGTCGTACGCCTCGCGCTGGGCCGGATGGGACCCAGCGAACGTGCCGCACGGCAGCGGCTCCGGCGGCTGGGCTTGGCGTAGCCGGATACCGGCAAAAGGAAAACCCGGTTCCGACAGAATCGGAACCGGGTTTCCGGTGGCGGAGAATGGGGGATTTGAACCCCCGAGGGCGTTAACCCAACACGCGTTCCAGGCGTGCGCCATAGGCCGCTAGGCGAATTCTCCAACTGCTTCTGAACCAAAAGCAGATACTAGAATACCCGAACTTTCCTGCATCTCCCAATTGAGCGTTTTGGCCGTCAATTCACCCACAGTCTGGCAGGCCAGGGAGCGGCGCCATGACAGCATCCCGCTGGCAGGATGGTGTCATGTCGCAGCTTCACGCCCTGGTCGTCTATGTCCCCGAGTCCCATGCCGAAGCAGTGCTGGCCACGATCGGGGACGCCGGCGCCGGACGGCTGGGCGACTATTCGCACTGCTCGTTCACATCGACCGGTTCGGGCCGCTTCACGCCTTTGAGCGGCTCCCGTCCGTTTGTCGGAGCCGTGGGCGTGCCCGAGCAGGTGGCGGAACTGCGCGTGGAGTGCGTGGTTGCCGATGAAGTGCTCGACGCCGTTGTGCGGGCACTGCGGGCGGCCCACCCCTACGAGGAACCCGCGTTCATGAGCTGGCCGGTGAACGGGCACCGGTAGCCCGGTGATCGGGACTGTCCAGGCCGATTCGGGGCAGACCGAAACTTCGGGTAAAGTATCTGACGGCCCCTCATGTGGCGTCATCCTGTTGAACTCCCCCAGGACCGGAAGGTAGCAAGGGTAGACGGGCTCTGGCGGGTGCATGGGGGGTCTTTTATGTCAGCCCCGATTGGTAGGGTTTTCTCTGTGACTGTTACTACCGCCCTTTACCGCAGATACCGCCCCGACTCGTTCGCGGACGTTATCGGGCAGGAACATGTCACGGAGCCGCTCTTGACGGCCCTGCGCAAGAACCGTGTGAACCACGCCTACCTGTTCTCGGGTCCGCGCGGCTGCGGCAAGACCACGTCGGCCCGCATCCTGGCCCGCTGCCTCAACTGCGCCAAGGGACCCACAGACACCCCGTGCGGCGTGTGCCCCAGCTGCATTGAACTGGCCCGCGGCGGCGCAGGATCCCTCGACGTCATCGAGATTGACGCCGCCAGCCACGGCGGTGTTGACGATGCCCGGGATCTTCGGGAACGGGCCACGTATGCCCCGGTCCGGGACCGCTACAAGATCTTCATCATCGACGAAGCGCACATGGTCACGTCGGCCGGATTCAACGCCCTGCTGAAAATCGTTGAAGAGCCGCCCGAACACATCAAGTTCATCTTTGCCACCACGGAGCCGGACAAGGTGATCGGGACCATCCGCTCCCGCACGCACCACTACCCGTTCCGGCTCGTTCCCCCGGAGCCGCTCTTGGCATACCTTGAGCTTCTCTGCAAGCAGGAAAACGTCCCGGTGGCGCCCGGAGTGCTGTCCCTGGTCATCCGCGCCGGTGGCGGTTCCGTCAGGGATTCGCTCTCCGTACTGGACCAACTCATGGCTGGAGCAGGGCCGAACGGCCTGGACTACGAGCTCGCCGTTGCGCTCCTCGGATACACCCACGCCTCGCTCCTGGACGATGTGGTCGAGGCGATCGCCGCCTCCGACTCAGCAACTGTCTTCCGGGCAGTGGACCGCGTCATCCAGACCGGGCACGATCCTCGCCGCTTCGTCGAGGACCTCCTGGAACGCTTCCGTGACCTCATCATCGTCCAGGCCATGCCGGAGAGCGCCCAATCCATTCTCCGCGGCATGCCCGCCGACCAGATCGCCAGAATGCAGAGCCAGTCGCACAATCTGGGCGCCGCGGAACTGTCCCGCGCAGCGGACGTCACCAACACTGCGCTCACCGAGATGACCGGCGCCACCTCGCCCCGGCTCCATCTCGAGCTCTTGTGCGCCCGCATCCTGCTGCCCAGCTCCGAACAGAGCGAACGCGGAATCGCGGCACGTATTGACCGTGTGGAGCGCAGACTGAACTACGCGGGGAACGAGGCCGGCGCCGCCGCCGCTGCTTCCGCAGCCCCCGTTCCCCCTGCGCCTGTTGCAGCACCAGCTGCGGTGCCATCTGCGGTGCCATCGGTTCCGCGCGCTGCCGCGGCGCCTGAACCTGTTTCCGCTGAGCAGCAGCCGCCTTCCCCGGCGGAGCCGCGCCGCCAAGCCCCTGAACCTGCTGCCGCCACAACGCCATCGGGTGCGGCGGAGACCCGCCCGACGGCGGAGCGGGAGCCCGTCTCCGCTCCCCGGATCAGCACCAGCGACTGGCCCGTGGACGAACCACAGTCCGGCGCCCGCAGGCCTTCCGGCGATTCCGTTCGCGGCAGCGGACCCGAGTCCGCGCCGTCGGCGCCCGTGCCGTCGGTGCCAGTGCAGCCGGCGCCCGTGCAGCCGGCGCCCGCCCCTG
>NZ_JBDGML010000083.1:0-5049 GCF_057655195.1 Arthrobacter sp. Soil_N43 | reverse complement strand
CGACTACAAGCCCTACGAGCAGATCCTTCAGGACTCCTTTGACCGCGTGTGCAAGCGGTGGGGGATTGGGCCGACCGAGGGCGCCGGCGCAGAGTTCGCCGAGGCTGTACGCGGCTGGGTTGCCCACGAGGACGTGCCGGCTCCGCTGAAGCTCATGGGCGACAACTACAAGCTGGTGGCACTGTCCAACGCAGACGACAGCTTCCTGGACATCAGCATTCCCAAGCTCGGTGCAGACTTCCACGCCGTGTTGACCGCCGAGCAGGCCCAGGCCTACAAGCCGCGCTACCAGGCCTTCGAGTACATGCTGGACACTTTGAACGCCAAGCCGGAGGACTTCCTGCACGTCTCTTCGCACACACGCTACGACATGCATCCGATGCACGACATGGGCTTCCGGAATCTCTGGATGCTGGACCGTGGCTATGACCCCATTGGCGAGGGCTACGACCTCACCACTGTTAAGTCCCTGGACGAGATCAACAAGCACCTCGGTCTCTAAACCGACGTCGAGGCGAAAGGTCAAACCGTGAAACTCATTCCTTACTGGCTGGACACAGCTGAAGCATCCGGAGACTACCGGCAGACTCCGGTACCGGAGAATGTCGATGTGGCAATCATCGGCGCCGGATTTACGGGGTTGTCCGCGGCCCTGGAATTTGCCAAGCAGGGCGCCAGCGTTGCCGTTTTCGAACGCCACACCGTGGGTTGGGGTGCATCGGGACGCAACGGGGGAATGGCGACTACCGGGTTGGCTATCAGCTTCAGCACCGCGGTCAAACGCTACGGGGCCACACGGGCCGTGGAGATGTTCCAGGAATACAACGACGCCATCGACACCATCGAGAAGCTGGTGCATGACAATGGCATCGACTGCGACTACAACCGCTTTGGAAAGCTCTCGCTGGCCTTCCACAAGTCCCACTACGAGGGCTTCCTGAAGTCGCAGGAGAAGCTGGCCACCCTGGCCGACCACCATGTCACCGTGATCCCGAAGTCCGAGATCCACAGCGAAATCGGCACGGACTTCTACCAGGGAGCGATGATGGACCCGCTCGGCGCGGGTCTGCATGTGGGCAAGTTCGTGCATGGCCTGGCCGGAGTGGCTGTTGCCGCCGGAGCGGATATTTGCGAGAACGCGGCGGTGACCGAGCTGAAGAAGGTCTCCGGCACCGTGCACGACGTGCACACCACCCGCGGCATCACCAGGGCAAAGCAGGTCCTGGTGGCCACCAGCGGCTACACCGGCAAGGTCACGCCCTGGCTGCAGCGCCGCGTGATCCCGGTGGGCAGTTTTATCATTGTGACTGACCCGCTTCCCGAAGACGTGGTCAACCGGATCCTGCCCAACCGGCGCCAGGCCTCGGACAGCAAGATGCTGACCTACTACTTCCGGATCACACCGGACAATCGGCTGCTCTTCGGCGGCCGGGCCCGGTTTGCGCTGTCCAGCCCGGACTCGGACGTCAAGAGCGCCGAGATCCTGCGCAAGGCCATGCTTGAGTTGTTCCCGTACCTCTCCAACGCCAAGGTCGACTACATCTGGGGCGGGCTGGTTGACCTCTCCATGGACCAGATGGTCCACGCCGGTGTCCACGACGGCCTCTACTACTCCCTGTGCTACAGCGGACACGGCGTGCAGATGGCCGCGCACATGGGCAAGAGGATGGCCCACTACATGGCCGGCGACAAGTCCGCGAATGTCTGGGAAGACCTGAAGAACCCGCCGGTTCCAGGCCACTTCGGCCCGCCGTGGTTCCTGCCCTTCATCGGTGCAGCCGCAAAAATCATCGACCGAGTCAAATAGGCAAATTAAGGGTTCCCATGATCGCATCTACAACCGTGGCTGAAGCACGCCCAAAATCAGCCGAAGAAACCGCCTACAGGCGCACAAAATTTGCGAATCTCCCAGGAGGAGCGTTCTTCGAGGGCCAGTGGCAAACCGCCGACATGACCCTTGAAGTAAGGGACCCTGAAGACGGTGTCTTGCTGGGGCTCGTATGCACCTCGACGGCGGATGACGTTCGCCGGGCGGTAGCGCACCTTCACCGGCATCTCCAGGGTGACGAGTGGCCGCTGCGTTCCCGCCGTCAGGCGCTGGAAAGGGCAACCCAGCTGCTGGCGGAACAGGCTGACAGGTTCGCCAACATCATTGCTTCGGAGAGCAGCAAAACCATCACCGAAGCCGAGCGCGAGGTCCGCCGCTGCATTGAGACCTTCAGGCTCTCGGCCGCAGCGTCCGGCGAGCTGGCCGGAGAGACGCTGGGCTTTGAGGACAGCATGGCCGGTGGCAACAAGCTCGGCTGGTACAGCCGCAAGCCGGTAGGGGTCGTCGCGGCCATCACGCCGTTCAACGACCCGCTGAACCTCGTGGCACACAAGCTGGGCCCGGCCCTCATCGGAGGCAACGGCGTCGTACTTAAACTTTCCACGCGCACCCCGTTGACCGGGTTGGCACTTGTCGAGCTGCTGCTCGAAGCGGGTGTCCCATCCGGACGCATCGCGGCGATCGTGAGCGGGCCAGGCGTTTCCGAAGCACTCGTCACCGACCCGCAGGTGGACTTGATTTCCTTCACGGGCGGTCCCCAGACGGCGGAACGCATTGCCGCGGCCGCCGGTGCCAAGAAGATCCTCTCCGAGCTCGGCGGCAACAACGCCACGATTGTCTGCGCCGACGCGGATGCGCACCAGGCAGCCGATGCCATCGTGGCAGGCGCCTTCGGTGTGGCCGGGCAGAACTGCCTCTCGGTCCAGCGCGTGTACGTGCACATCTCGCTGTTCGAGGAAGTCCTGGAACAGGTCACCCGCGGCACAGAGGCGCTCAGGACGGGGCCGAAGCTCGACCGCGGCACCGACGTTGGGCCGCTCATTTCCGAGGCCGAAGCACGGCGCGTCGAGGAGTGGGTGGAGGAGGCCAAGACCGCCGGGGCGACCGTCCACGTGGGCGGGACACGGCGGAACGCCTACTATGAGCCGACAGTCCTGACCGACGTGCCCGCGGAGTGCCGGGTGATCCGGGAGGAAGTGTTCGGTCCCGTCGTCAGCATTCTGCCCTTCATCAGTGTCGCGGACGCTGTCCACGCCGCCAACAGTTCCGACTACGGGCTTCAAGCAGGCGTCTTCACACAGTCCATCGACCAGGCGCTGGCCATCGCGGAGAGACTGCACGTGGGCGCCGTGGTCATCAACGAGACCAGCGACGTCCGGATCGACTCCATGCCCTTTGGCGGATTCAAGAAATCCGGTGTAGGGCGGGAAGGGGTCAGGTACGCCGTCCACGAGATGACCGAGCCTAAAAGTACCATCGTCAACCTTGGGGGATCCGGTGCCCGCTGGCAACAGCTGCCGGGCGTCCTGCCAGAGCGGAAAATGTCATGAACGCCCACAAGATCGCTGTTATCCCCGGTGACGGCATCGGTAACGAAGTAGTCCCCGCCGCCATCGACTGCCTCGAGCGCATCGCGGAACTCCACTCTCTGAACCTGGAGTTCACCTATTTTGACTGGGGATGCGAATACTACGCCAGGCACGGTCGGATGATGGCCGAGGACGGGCTGGAGCAGCTCGCCGCGCACGACGCCATCTTCCTGGGCGCGGTGGGCTCACCGGAGGTCCCCGATGCGGAATCGCTGTGGGGGCTGCTGATCCCCATCCGCCGTGAGTTCCAGCAGTACATCAACCTCCGTCCGGTCAAGACGCTCGACGGCGTCGCGTCACCGCTCGCGGCCAAGAACCCCATCGACCTCCTCATCGTCCGGGAAAACAACGAAGGCGAATATTCGGAGGTCGGCGGCCGGATGTACCGCGGGCTGCCCGAGGAAAGTGCCATGCAGACCACCGTCTTCACCCGTCTGGGCGTACTGCGGGCAGCACACTTCGCGGCACGGCTGGCGGAGTCCAGACGCGGACAGCTCACCTCGGCCACCAAGAGCAATGGCATCGTGCACACCTTGCCGTTCTGGGACGAGGTCGTTGCCGAAACAGTCCGCGAGTACCCGGATGTCACCCTCACGAGCGAACTGGTGGACGCACTTGCTGCGCATCTTGTCTTGAAACCCTGGAGCTTTGATGTCATTGTGGCCTCCAACCTGTTCGGCGACATCCTGTCCGACCTTGGCAGCTCTGTGACGGGCTCCATCGGTCTGGCGCCCAGCGCGAACCTGAACCCGGAGGGCGACTTCCCGTCCCTTTTCGAGCCGGTTCACGGTTCGGCCCCAGACATCGCCGGCAAGGGCCTGGCCAACCCTGTGGGGCAGATCTGGTCCGGAGCCATGATGCTGGAGCACCTCGGCCACCCCGAGGCGGCCGCCCACCTGCGGGCCGCGTTCGAGTCAGCGCTGCGCGACGGCTTCGGCACCCGCGACGTCGGCGGCACGTCGTCGACGTTGGAATTCACGGCAGCAGTCCTGTCTGCGATCGATGCACTCGCCGCGGACCAGCCGGCCAACGCTACCGCGGCAACGGCGTCATGACCGCCGCCGCGGAACGCGAGCGGCCCGTCGTCGCCGCCCTCTACCGGGAGGGTCTGCCGCCCCGGCTTGCCGAGATCGAAGAGCTTGCGGATGTCCGGCTCACCAAAGCGGACGGTCTCGCCAAAGCGCTGGACGGCGCGGACGTGCTGTACCAGTGGCACTCGTTCTCGCCGGCATTGCGGGAGAACTGGGATGCGGCATGGTCGCTGCAGTGGGTCCATGTCTCTGCGGCGGGCGTCAGCCAGCTGCTTTTCGACGAACTGATCCGCAGTGACGTGACCTACACCAACTCCCGTGGGGTTCTCAGCCGGGCCATCGCTGAGTTTGCGCTTGGCTTTGTGCTCGACATGGCCAAGGACTCGCAGGGTTCGTTCAGGCTGCAGCAGGAACAGCGCTGGCAGCACCGGGTCACCCGTAAGATCCAGGGTCAAAGCGCGTTGGTGGTGGGCTCCGGGTCCATTGGCCGTGAGATCGCACGGCTGTTCCGCGCCGTGGGCATGGAGGTGAGCGGTGCCGGAAGGGCTGCTCGCCCGGTGGATCCGGACTTTGACCGCGTCCACTCCTCCCGGGACCTGGC
>NZ_JBDGML010000082.1:0-12073 GCF_057655195.1 Arthrobacter sp. Soil_N43 | reverse complement strand
CAGCCGGGCCACGGCCGCGGGCGGGATCTGCTTGCCGGCAGCTCCCGTGTCCCCGGGCACGGCCTGGGGTGGTGAATCGAGCGAAGTCACTAATTGCTCCATTGCGTCGCGTTGTGAGTCCACTCTAAATCCCCATCACTTATGTCAACAAAGCCGGTGCCTGTGCGCTGGATCCGCGGCTAGCGCGCCATCGCCTGGCGCAGGACGCGCTCGAGCCTGGCCTCGTCAATCTTCCAGAAGTCGCGCTGGATCCCGTCCACCAGCACCACCGGGATCTCTTCGGCGTAGCGGTTCCGGAGGGCTTCATCGCTGTCCACCGACTGTTCCGTCCACCCAAGGCCCAGCGCGGAAGCAACCCGCCCGACGGCGTCGCGCGCGGCGGCGCACAGGTGACAGTCAGCTTTGGTGAGGAGAACGACGTCGGGATTTGCCATGGCTCAACCGTAACGCCGTTCCCGCCGGGGAGCGATGCCGGCGGTAGCGAGCGCCGGCGAACGCGCCCGTCCGGCGTACGCGGATGATGGGCCCGCCCGCGTTGACTAGACTCAGTGGCATGCCCGAGGAGAAGTACGTCGCTGTGGCCACGCAGCCGGTTGCAACGCAGCAACAAGGCGAGGCCGCTTTCTTCGACGTCGACAACACCCTCATGAAGGGCGCCAGCCTTTTCCACGTGGCCCGCAAGATGCATCAGCGGGGGGCCTTTACGCTCACCCAGGCCGCGGGCATGGCGTGGAAGCAGTTCAAGTTCGTGCTCCGTGGCGAAAACATGGACGACGTCCACGCGGTGCGGGACTCCGCACTGACCCTCGCCTCCGGCATCACCGTCGAAGACATCAAGGCGCTCGGCGAAGAGGTCTACGACGAGATGATCGCTTCCCGGATCTGGCCCGGCACCAAGGCACTGGCCCAGCAGCACCTGCGCGTGGGGCGGCAGGTCTGGCTCGTGACGGCCACACCGATCGAGGTGGCCACGGTCATCTCCACCCGGCTGGGCCTGACGGGGGCGCTGGGCACGGTAGGCGAGATCAGTGAGGGCCTGTACACCGGGCGGCTGGTCGGAGACATCCTGCACGGCCCGGCCAAGGCGGTGGCCGTCCAGGGCATCGCCGACGCCGAGGGCCTGGACCTCAAGCGCTGCTGGGCCTACAGCGACTCCTACAACGACATCCCGCTGCTGACGCTCGTGGGACACCCGGTCGCCATCAACCCGGACGCCCGGCTGCGCAAGCACGCCCGGGAGCACAACTGGCCGGTCTACGACTTCCGCTCCGGCCGGCGCGCCGCCACCCTCGGGCTCAAGGCCGCAACCGCCGGAGGGGCCGTCTACGGCCTCTGGAGGGGCTACTCCCGCTTCCGCGGCCCGCGGATCTGACGCACTTCGTTCCCCGCGACGCGCAAATTTCCCGAGGACACCGGAATTCCCGCGTCGCCAGCCCATTTGCGCGTCGGGACGCACTTTCCGCGTCGGCCGAACGCAAGCCAAACGCCGCGGGCGGCCAGGACGCAAAAATGCCCGCACCCTCGAAAGGGAGCGGGCATTGACGCGCAGAAAGTATCTCTACTTCTTATTGCGGCGCTGGTGGCGCGTTTTGCGAAGCAACTTGCGGTGCTTCTTCTTGGCCATACGCTTGCGACGCTTCTTAATAACTGAACCCACGAAAGTTCCTTACAAACTAGATGCAGTACCTGTCTGATGGAGAAGGTCCGTGGACTAAGCAACAGACTGAACAACTGACAGATTCTTACAATGACGTAAAACGTTCCTTAACAGCGTACCGCCTATCCGGGCGCCTCCTGACCGCCGGCGTCCCCATGACCTGCAGCCGCCCCCAAGGAAGCTGCAGCCGTCATGGAAACCCGAGCGGTCAGTTGAGCGCCAAGAATCACGCGGTATCCGACTGTCCGTCGACAACAGCGCCCTTCAGGTACTGTTCGACGGCGGTTTCCGGAACCCGGTACGACCGGCCGAACCGGACGGCGGGCATATCTCCGGAATGAACCAGCCGGTACACGGTCATTTTGGAGACGCGCATGACCTCAGCCACTTCGGCCACGGTCAAGAACTTGGCGTTCGAGAAGTTCGACTCTGCGGACATTTCCCATATTCCTTTGCTCTCAGCAACTGTGCGGCATCCATTTTGTGAGCGGTGCGCCGATGCTGAGCCATCGAACAACCGTGTTCTAGTTACTCTAGATGCTCACGTGGCCATTGTGAAAGCCCGGCGTTTCCGCGACGACGCCGCCAGCTGGTGCAGCACCGAGGCCGTCACGTCCCACTCCATGCACGCGTCGGTGACACTCTGGCCGTAGACGAGATCGTCGTTTCCGGCGGCGTGTTCGGCCACGTCCAGGTTCTGGGCACCGCCCACGAGGAAGCTCTCCAGCATGACCCCGGCCACGGCGTTTGCGGCGGCACCTGCATCCTCCAGTTGGGCACCGATTTCGAGGGCAACCTCAGCCTGGCGGTGGTGGCTCTTGCCGCTGTTGGCGTGGCTGGCGTCCACGATGAGCCGCGGGTTGAGGTTCTTCGCGGCGAGCCTGGATGACGCAGCTTCGACGTCGGCGGCGGAGTAGTTGGGGCCCTTCCGGCCGCCGCGCAGAATGACGTGCGTGTCCGGGTTGCCGGCGGTGGAGACAAGCGCCGCCCTGCCGTCGTCGTCGATCCCCAGGAAAGCCTGGGCTGCCGCGGCGGCGCTGCAGGCGTCGACCGCTACCTGGAGGTCGCCGTCGGTCCCGTTCTTGAAGCCGATGGGCATGGAGAGCCCGGAGGCGAGCTGGCGGTGGATCTGGCTTTCGGTGGTGCGCGCACCGATGGCGCCCCAGGACACGACGTCGGCCATGTACTGCGGGCTGATCGGCTCAAGGAATTCGGTGGCGGCGGGCAGTCCGAGGGCGGTGACCTGCTGCAGGAAGCGGCGCGCCTCGCGCAGGCCCGTGGCGATGTCGTGGGTTCCGTCGAGCCGCGGGTCGTTGATCAGGCCCTTCCAGCCGACCGTGGTGCGCGGCTTTTCGAAGTATGCGCGCATGACGATCAGCAGGTCTTCCTTGTGCTTCTCGGCCTGGCTGACGAGGCGGCGGGCGTATTCGAGTCCGGCCTTGGGATCGTGGATGGAGCACGGTCCGACGATCACCAGCAGGCGGTCGTCCACGCCGTCCATGATGGCCCGGACTTCGTCCCGGCCGCGCTCGACAACCTCTGCCATCCTGGCGTCCAGCGGCAGTTCGGCGATCATTTCCTGGGGAGTGGGCAGTGCGGTGATCCCGCTGACGCGCAGATTCGAGGTGGACTGCTTCGAGGCGGTGTGCGTCGCGCCGGTGATGCTCGATGCCGGCTGCTGGGTTTCGGTGGCTGCTGCGGTGCTCATGTGGGTCCTGTTCCGGGTACGGAGCGGGCCCAGATCAGAACCCGCCGGAGAAATGGCGAAGGGCAGAGAATGATCTCTGCCCTGTTGGCTCTGAAGGTAGTTGGATGCGTGTCAGTTAGACGCGGGCCCCTCCAGAGCCAACGAAAAATACGCATACCAACGGTTAGTCATAGCCACACCATAACCGCGGCCCGCACGCCACCACAAATCGGCGGGAGCGCGAACGTGCACTTGTGGCCCCTGGGAAGCGTTTCCCAAGGGCCACAAATGTACGTTCGCGCTGGTCTGGCGCCGGGGTTACGCCGTGGTTTGCTCCACCGGCTGCTTGGCAGGCCCGCCGTAACGTTCCTGCTCGATCTGCTCCAGACTCTTGCCCCGGGTGTCCGGCGCCCAGATGATCCCGATGAGCATGGCGGCCACCAAAGCCCCGATCATGATGAGGCCCACAAAGGGCACACCGCGCTCGGCAAGCAGCGTCGGGAACCAGTAGCTCAACAGGCCCACAACGATGCGGGCGACGAAAAAGAGCACACCCTGCGCACTGGCCCGGTAGCGCGTCGCGAACATTTCAGCTGCCCATAAGGCGTAGAAGGCCTGGGCGCCGATGCCGGCCGAGATGCCCCAGAGTGCCGCGAAGAGGATCAGTACCGGCATCGTGACGTGAACGAAGACCAGCAGGACCCAGGCGGCAATGCCCAGCACGGCGCCGATCCCGTACAACAGGCGGCGGTCAATGCGGTCGCCGTACTTCATGAAGCCGAAATACGTGGCCAGGACGGTAAGCGTCCAAAGCAGCACCTGCAGCAGATTCTGCTCGGCGGACGATTCAACCCCGGACGACTCGTAGACCCGCGGCATGAAGATGCCCATCTGCCCGGCAACGAGGTTCCAGAGGGCGTAGACGCCCACGAGGAAAAGGAGGGCCTTCAGGTTGGTGGCGTTGGTCAGCATCTCACGGTAGTTGCGGCGCTTGACGCCGGATGCCTCCTCCAGCAGACGCGCTTCGTTCGACTTCTTCCAGGTGTGGGACTCGGAAAGCCGGCGCCGGATCCACCAGGTAATGAAAGCAATGACGAACAGGTGCGCGAAGACCAGGCGGCTACCCAGCAACCCGAGCGGAACGACGACGGTGGCAAGGAGGAAGACCAAGGCCGGAGCGAGCGACCACGCAAACTGGGCGGTGCCCACGTGCCGTGCCCGCTGTTCAGCAGGTGCCTCTTCCGCGATGTAGGTCCAGGCGACGGGCACGCCGGCTCCCACCGCGATCCCGGTGAGGATCACGCCAACGATGAGCATCCAGGGGGCCACGGCAAAGATCACCAGGGCTGTGCCGATCATGTACAGGATGAGGTCGTAGGTGTAGATGAATTTGCGGCCGTAGCGGTCGCCCAATGGTCCGCCGATCATCGCGCCAACGGCGGCACCGAAGGCGTTGGCGCTGAGGGCGGCAATAAGCCCAACAACCAGGTTGCTGAAGCCGAAGTACTCCTGCCACAGCGTCAGGCTCGTCGCCAGGGCGATGATGGATCCGGCTTCGATGTAGTTGGACATGGACACGGCGACAGTGGCCTTCCAGCCGCCGATCTCTGGGGTGTTGGTCATTCTGAATCTTTCTCTGGCGACGCCGTCGGCGCCGGGCAGGACCCTCTGGCCTGCCCCTTTTTGATACGTTTCAGGTACTTCGCAAGGTGTCTAATTCGTGGCGGTGTTTGCGATCAGGTCGAGGGGTGCGTAGCGGCGCAAGCTCGTTCCTGCACCGACGATCGAGCGAAGTTGCGGCAAACCGCCGGTGGCCACGCCTGCTGCGCGGGCCTGGACCAGCACGTTACCGAGAGCCGTTGCCTCAACCGGGCCGGCGATGACGGGTTTGCCAATGGCCTGTGCCGTGAGCTGGCACAGCAGCGCGTTCTGCGAGCCGCCGCCGACGATGTGCACCACGTCCACGGCGACGCCGGCGAGTCGTTCGGCGTCGGCGAGGGTGCGGGCGTAGCCAGCGGCGAGGCTGTCCAGAATGCATCGGACGATGGCCGCCGGCTGGTCCGGCAGGACCGCTCCTGTGTTGCGGACTGCTGCCCGGATGCGTTCGGGCATGTTGTCGGGCGCGATGAAGTACGGGTCGTCGGGGTCGATGCGCGGCCCGCCGGGCGGGAGCGCCGCCGCCGCGTCGAGGAGCTCGCCGATCGCGGGCCGGTAGCCGCCCCCGGCCCAGGTGCGCTGGCATTCGCTGAGCAGCCAGAGGCCGCCGACGTTGCGCAGGTACCGGGTGGTGCCGTCCACGCCGCGCTCATTGGTGAAGTTCGCCGCGCGGCTCGCTTCGGTGAGCACCGGGTGGTGCAGTTCCAGCCCCACGAGCGACCAGGTTCCGGAGGAGATATAGGCGAAGTTCTCCGTGTCCGCGGGGACAGCGGCGACGGCGGAGGCGGTGTCGTGCGAGCCAACGGCCACTACCTTCGTTGCGGCGGGCAGACCCGTGCGTTCCGCAATGCCGGGCAACAGGGCGCCGACCGTTTCGCCCGGCCGGATCAACGGCGGGAACAGGTTCTTGGGCAGGGCCAGGGGCCCGAACAGCTCGGTGGCCCACTCCCCCGCGACGGCGTCGAACAGCCCCGTGGTGGAGGCGTTGGTGGCCTCCGTCCGGCGCTCCCCGGTGAGCAGGAATGCGATCAGGTCCGGGATGAGCAGGGCCTGCAGCCCGTCCAGGTGTGGCTCGGTGGCGAGCTGGTAGATGGTGTTGAACTGCAGGAACTGCAGCCCGGTGACCGCATAAAGCCGCGCCGGGTCCAGTTTTTCGTGGACCCGGGCGACGGCGGCGCGGCTGCGTTCGTCGCGGTAGCTGTACGGCTGGGCGCTGAGCTCGCCCGCGGCGTTGACCAGCCCGTAGTCCACAGCCCAGGTGTCGATCCCGATGCTGGTGATGGGCTCACCGCGCTCCGCAGCGACGCGTCCGGCCGCCGCGAGCCCGGTGAGCACCTCGGCGAACAGGGTGTCGAAGTCCCAGCGGAGGTCCCCGTCGAGCTCTACTACCCCGTTGGGAAAGCGGTGCACCGTTTCCAGGGCCACGCCGCCGCCACCGGCACCACCGGTGATCCGTTCGCCGGCCATGCGTCCGAGGATGACCCGGCCCGAGGAGGCGCCGATGTCGACGGCGGCGAAAACACTGCCGGCGAACAGGCCGCCGTCGACATCTGGTTCAGGACGTGGTGCCTCTGCAGGCGTGTTCATCGGAGGAAAGCTGCCGCGACGCCGGCGTCCACGGGGATGTGCAGGCCGGTGGTGTGGGACAGTTCGGCGCTGGTGAGCACGGCGGTGGCGTTGGCCACGTTCTCCGGCAGGACTTCGCGCTTGAGCAGTGTGCGCTGGGCGTAGTACTTGCCCAGTTCCTGCTCGTCCACGCCGTAGACCGCGGCGCGTTTGGCGCCCCAGCCACCGGCGAAGATTCCGGAGCCGCGCACCACGCCGTCGGGGTTGATGCCGTTGACCCGGATCCCGTACTCGCCCAGTTCGGCCGCGAGGAGGCGGACCTGGTGGGCTTGGTCGGCCTTGGTGGCGGAGTAGGCGATGTTGTTCGGGCCGGCGAACACGGAGTTCTTGGAGGAGATGTAGATGATGTCACCGCCCATCTCCTGCTCGATCATGACCTTCGCGGCGGCCTTGGCCACCAGGAAGGAGCCCTTGGCCATGACGTTGTGCTGCAGGTCCCAGTCCTTCTCGGTGGTTTCGAGCAGCGGCTTGGAGATGGACAGCCCGGCGTTGTTGACCACCAGGTCGACGCCGCCGAACGCCAGCACGGCCTTTTGGATGGCCGCCTGGACCTGGGCTTCGTCGGTCACGTCGGCCTGCACGCCAATGGCCACGTCCGGTCCGCCGAGCTCCTCGGCGACCTTTTCCGCGTTCTCGAGGTTCAGGTCCGCGATCACCACACAGGCGCCTTCCGCAGCGAGGCGGGTGGCGATCGCCTTTCCGATCCCAGACGCCGCGCCGGTCACCAGCGCGATGCGGGTGGCGTGGGACTTGGGCTTGGGCATCCGGGCCAGCTTCGCTTCCTCCAACGCCCAGTACTCGATCCGGAACTTCTCGGCTTCCTCGATCGGGGCGTAGGTCGAGATCGCCTCGGCACCGCGCATCACGTTGATGGCGTTGATGTAGAACTCGCCGGCCACGCGGGCGGTTTGCTTGTCCTTGCCGTAGGAGAACATGCCCACGCCCGGGACCAGGACGATCGCCGGGTCCGCGCCGCGCAGCGCCGGGCTGGCCTCGGTGGTTGAGCTCGCCGAAACCGCGTGCCGGTCATAGTAGGCCTGGTAGTCCTGCCGGTATTCGGCGTGGAGTTCCTTCAGCCGGTCCACGGAGTCCTCGATGGAGGCGTCAGCGGGCAGGTCCAGGATCAGCGGCTTGACCTTGGTGCGCAGGAAGTGGTCCGGGCAGGACGTTCCGAGCGCACCGAGCCGCGGGTGCTCGGCGGCTTCGAGGAAGTCAAGAACGACGACGTCATCGCTGAAGTGCCCCAGCTGCGGTTTGTCCGTGGACGCCAGGCCCCGGATCACCGGTGCCAGCGCCGCAGCCTTCGCGCGGCGCTCCGCTTCGGGGAGCGGGGCGTAGCCGGGCAGCTTGGGACCGAAAGGCTCCGGGCGGCCGTTTTCGCGGATGTACTGCTCGGCCTGGTCGATGATCCAGAGTGAGTTGGCTTCGGCCTCCTCGCTGGTGGCGCCCCAGGCCGTGATGCCGTGCCCGCCCAGGACGGTGCCGACTGCCTGCGGGTTGGCGTCCTTGATCGCCGCGATGTCCAGGCCCAGCTGGAACCCGGGCCGGCGCCACGGCACCCAGAGGACCTTGTCACCGAAGATCTTCGCCGTCAGCGCCTCGCCGTCGGCGGCCGTGGCGATCGCGATGCCCGAGTCCGGGTGCAGGTGGTCCACATGCGCGGCGTCCACCAGGCCGTGCATGGCCGTGTCGATCGACGGCGCGGCGCCTCCCTTGCCGTGCAGGCAATAATCAAAGGCTGCGACCATCTCGTCCTCGCGCTCCACCCCGGGGTAGACGTTCTTCAGCGCCTGCAGACGGTCAAGGCGGAGCACCGCGAGGTTTTCCGCCCGCAAAGTACCCAGATCGCCGCCGGAACCCTTCACCCAAAGGAGCTGGACGTCGTCGCCCGTTACCGGGTCCTTCTCGGTGCCCTTCGCCGAGGTGTTGCCCCCGGCGAAGTTCGTGTTCCGCTTGTCCGCGCCCAGGCGGTTGGAGCGGGAAATGAGCTCTTCAACAGTCTTGTTAGTCATAGTAATTAGGCGCCCCATCCGGCTTGCTGGCCGCCCACGCGGTCCTCGTTGATCTGTTTCTGGTAGCCGCTGGCCCTGAAGGCGGCCAGCGGATCCGCGGGCAGGCCGCGGGATTCACGCCATTCGGCCAGCATCGGCCTGACATCGGTGTAGAACGCGTCGTTGAACACCGCATTCGCGGCCAGGACGTCACCGGCGCGCTGCGCCTCCGCCAAAGCAGCCGTATCAATCAGCAGGGCCCGGGCCGTCATTTCCTGGACGTTGAGCACCGATCTGATCTGGCCTGGGATCTTCTCCTCCAGGTTGTGGCACTGGTCCAGCATCAGCGCCACACCCGAATCCTTACCGAAGCCGCCGCCCCGGATCACCTCGTGCATGATGCGGAACAGCTGGAACGGGTCCGCCGCCCCGACAATCAGGTCATCATCGGCGTAGAAGCGCGAGTTGAAGTCAAACGAGCCGAGCTTGCCGAGGCGCAGCAGCTGCATGACGATGAATTCGATGTTGGTGCCCGGGGCGTGGTGGCCGGTGTCCAGGCAGACAAAGGCCTTCTCCCCCAGGGCCAGGGTCTGCGCGTAGGAGGTGCCCCAGTCCGGGACGTCCGTGTGGTAGAAAGCGGGTTCGAAGAACTTGTACTCGAGCACCAGGCGCTGGTCCTCGCCCAGCCGGGCATAGATTTCCTGCAGGGACTCGGCCAGCCGGTCCTGTCTGCCGCGCATGTCATCCTGGCCGGGGTAGTTCGTGCCATCCGCCAGCCAGATCTTCAGATCCCGGGACCCAGTGGCGTGCATGATGTCGATGCACTCGAAGTGATGATCAATCGCCCGGCGGCGGACCGCCTCGTTCGAGGAGGTCAGGGAGCCGAACTTGTACTCGTCGTCCTGGAAGGTGTTCGAGTTGATCGTGCCCAGCCCCACGCCCAGGCCCGCCGCGTACTCCTGCAGCCCCGCGTAGTCATCCACCTTGTCCCAGGGGATATGCAGCGCCACCGTGGGCGCCAGCCCCGTCAGCTCATGGACCTTGGCCGCGTCCGCGATCTTTTCCTGCACAGTCCGCGGCGTGCCGGGCGTGCCGAACACCTTGAACCGCGTGCCAGAATTTCCATAGGCCCACGAAGGGACCTCGATGGCAAGCTCCCCGAGCCTGCCCAGCGCCGTTGCTACGTCGTTCATGATGGTGTTCCGGTTTCTCTCACTGGTTTCACGGTTGGTATGTCGGTTTCTTGCGTGGCCGGCCGGTGTAAGCCCTCATCCGAGGCGGCGGCGAGCTGGTCCTCAAGGTTGAAAACCTCGGGCAGCACGGCGAAGCCCGAATCCGGCGGATGGTCCGTGTCGGCAAACAGGCTGCTCATCTCGGCCTGCCAGCGGGCGTTGACGTCAGTCAGTGCCATACGGGCCCGAACGCTGTCGAAGTCATCGCACTCCAGATATCCGATCAGCAGTCCATCGTCGGCTAGGAACAGCGAGTAGTTGTCCCAGCCCGCATCCTTGAGCGCCGTCAGCATCTCGGGCCAGACCTGCGCGTGCCGGCGGCGGTATTCATCAGCCACCGCGGGCTGCACTTGGGAGCGGAAACAGGCCCTCATCTAGAATCCCCTGGCTTTCTAATTTTTTGAATCGTTTCATTGTTACGATTCAAAGTACGCTTGGAGGAAGGCGGGTGTCAAGCATTCCCTGCCCCCGAGAGCTTGGAGGAGTATGTTGCGGTCAGCCAGCATCAAAGATGTCGCCAACCACGCCCGCGTGGCAGTGGGCACGGTATCGAATGTCCTGAACAATCCGGACCGGGTTTCGCCGCGCACCAAGGACCGCGTCCTGCAGGCCATCGAGGAACTCGGTTTCGTGCGCAACGACGCCGCCCGGCAACTCCGCGCCGGCCACAGCCGGACCATCGGCCTCATCGTGCTCGACGTCGGCAACCCGTTCTTCACGTCCGTGGCCCGGGCCGCCGAGGATGCGGCGGCGCTCCACGGCAGTGCCGTCCTGCTCGGCGACAGCGGCCACGACGCCAGCAGGGAGTCAGGCTACATCGACCTTTTCCAGGAGCAGCGCGTCCAGGGCCTCCTGATCTCGCCCGTCGGCGACGTCGCGGAACGCATCGACCAACTCCGGGATCGCGGCGTGCCCACCGTCCTGGTGGACTGGCTCGCGGACGACGCCAGCTACAGTTCCGTCTCTGTCGACGACGTCGAAGGCGGCTACCTCGCTGCCCGGCACCTGCTGGACATCGGCCGCCGTCGGCTCGCCTTCGTGACAGGGCCGACGTCGGTCCGACAGTTCTCGGACCGCCTCGAGGGGGCGCGGCGCGCCGTCGCAGACGTTCCGGAGGCGTCTCTGGAAGTCATGGAGTCGGACGGGCAGACGGTCCTCGCGGGCCGCGCGATGGGCGACCAGCTGGTGGGCCGCAGCGCAGACAAAATTCCCGACGGCATCTTCTGTGCCAACGACCTCCTGGCGCTGGGCGTCATGCAGTCCCTTGCCATGACCCACACGTTCCGCATCCCGGAGGACGTCGCCCTGATCGGCTACGACGACATTGACTTTGCCGTGTCAGCCGTCGTGCCGCTGTCCTCCATCCGCCAGCCCACGGAGGCCATTGGCAGGACGGCAATCGAGCTCCTCGCCGAGGAACTCGATGAAGCGCACCCGCGGCACCGCGCCGTCGTCTTCACGCCCGAACTCGTGGTGCGGCAGAGCACGGCCGGAGCCGCGGTCTGAGCCGTGGCCTAAGCCGTGGCCTTAGACGCGGGCGCGCACCTAGGGCGTCCGCTACCGGGAGGTCTGTGGCGGACGCCCGGTCTCGAATTGAAACGTTACACAAGGCCTCCCAAAAGAGTAAAGTGCTTTGCCATGAAGACAATGACGTCCCGCCTCACGGCCCCCTCTTAGGCTGTGCCACCTGAAACCGCAGCAGTGATTCCTTCAGGGTGGCCCTCGTAGGCGTCCACGGCTTCGGCGCCCACCACCTGGGCACGCCGCTTCCACAGGGGCACGCCTCATCATGTTCCACCAGTTCCCATTCGCCGCGAATGAGCCGCTCTGCGCGGGACACCCCTCACCTATCCAATGAGTTCTTCCCTTTAATGTCAGACCCCTCTGACAGAGTTTTCCTATGGAAGCCATGGGGGAAGACGCAGCGGTTCGCACCGCAGGCCAGGCGGTAACGCCGGGCGTCAGTGCGGCTGCCCTGCTGGGGAGCCGCCGGCTCCGCAGCGTTCCCCTTGCGGCTTCTGGTGGCCTTCGCTCGGCGTCCGACGGCGGTGGTTCCGTTAATCTGCGGCAGGCTCTGGCGGTGTTGGAATCGGCGGTGGAGTCCGCGCCCGGGGAGCTGGCACTGGCTGGGTTCCGGGAGGCTGCGGACTTCGCCGAGGTGGCCGAGGAGATTTCGCGCCGGGCCGAGCACCTGCAGTTACTCTCCGCCGCCGCGGTCGACCGG
>NZ_JBDGML010000081.1:0-41508 GCF_057655195.1 Arthrobacter sp. Soil_N43 | reverse complement strand
CGTTTCGCCCCCGGCGGGGGAGCTTGACGAGACCCTGTCCACGGCTGTCAACCCTTGACGTACGGAATGCCGCTGGCGGCCGGCGGACGCGACCTGCCGACGAGCCCGGCCACTGCCAGGACGGTCACGAGGTACGGCAGCATGGCCATGAACTGGCTGGGAACCGGCGTGCCGATGATGGTCACGATGCTCTGGAGGTTGTCCGCGAAGCCGAACAGCAGGGAGGCGAAGAACGCACCGATGGGGTTCCAGCGCCCGAAGATCAGGGCGGCCAGGGCGATGAAGCCGCGCCCGCCGGAGATCTCCTCCGTGAAGCTGTCGATCGCCACCAGCGTGAAGAACGATCCGCCGATGCCGGCAATGGCGCCGCCCAGGGTGACGTTCCAGAACCGGGTGGTGTTCACCTTGATGCCCATGGTGTCGGCCGCCTGTGGGTGTTCGCCGACGGCACGGACCCGGAGGCCCCACTTCGTCTTGAACAGCCCGACCCACACCACGATGACGGCGATGTACATGAGGTAGCCCACCACGGACTGTTTGAAGAGGATGGGACCTATCACCGGGATGCTGGACAGCACCGGGATGTCGATGATGGGCAGCTGGTCCGGCGAGTTGAACGCCGCCTTATCCGCCTGCATCACGGTGTTGAACAGGAATCCGGTCAGGCCGGAGACCAGCACGTTCAGGACCACGCCGACGATGATCTGGTTGACGAGGTACTTGATGCTGAACAGTGCCAGCACCATGGAGACGACGGCACCCGCCACGGCAGCGGCCAGCAGCCCGATGAACGGGTTCTTGGTCATGGAGGCGACCAGTGCCGCGGTGAAGGCTCCGCCGAGCAGCTGGCCCTCGATGGCGATGTTCACCACGCCCACCCGCTCACACAGCACGCCGGAGAGTGAACCGAACACGAGCGGCACGGCCAGCGTCACCGAACCGGCGATGAGGCCGGCGAGGGAGATGCTCGGGGTGCGGGCACCGCCCACCACCCAGATGAGGAAGGCGGCCACGAAGAGGACGGTGAACGTGACAGGCACCCAGCGCGGCGCGGCCTGGTCCCTCGTCTTGAGATACAGCGCATATCCCGCCAGGCCAAGCATCAGGATCGAGAGGACGATGCCGCCCAGGAAGGCAGGCACTTCGAGGGCAGGCAGCTGGAAGAAGTCTCCGCTGGAGGACAGCCCAAAGCCTGCCGTCTGGTTGGGCCCCATGAGGCCAAAGAAGATGAAGGCCACAATGCCCAGCGCGGTCAGGAGGACGGGGGTCTTCCAGGTAACGGGCTTCGCCGATGTTGCCTGCCGGCTCTCTTCCGACTGCTGCGGGGTTCCCGGCTTTCCCGGAAGGGGCGATGTTGATGTTGTGCTCATGCTGCACCTCCGGTGGTTGCTGCCGCCTTGGACTTGCCGGCGGTGGCCCGCTTCCTGCGCCGCGGATTAAGCCCGAAGACCGCCCGCACCAGCGGCGGGGCCGCGATGAAGAGCACGATCAGCGACTGGACCACCAGCACAATGTCGATCGGGGTTCCGGTCTGGATCTGCATCTGGACCGCTCCGGCGCGGAAGGCGCCAAACAGGAGGCCGGCGGCGAAGGTCCCCCACGGCGTCGAGCGTCCCAGCAGGGCAACGGTGATGGCGTCAAAACCGTAGGTGGCGGCGACGCCGTCGGTGAGCACCTTTTCCGTGCCCGCAACCTGGGCCACCCCGGACAGCCCGGCGAGGGCACCGGCGAGTGCCATGACCAGAATGGTGGACCGGGAGACGTTGATGCCAGCGGTCTGCGCTGCCTTGGGGTTGGCGCCGACGGCGCGGAACTCAAAGCCCACCGTGGAACGGTTGAGGAGCCACCACACGAACACTGTGGCGGCAATGGCCAGGAGGAATCCGAGGTGGAGCCGGTACTGGCTGCCGAAAATCTGCGGGTACGCCGCGTTGGCGTCGAGGACCGGGGAGATCGGGTTGGTCTCCCCCGGCCGCTGGAACGCCGGCGTGTTCAGGAGATACCGGAGCAGGTACAGCGCAATGTAGTTGAACATGATGGTGAGGATGACCTCGTGGGCCCCTGTCCGGGCCTTGAGGTAACCCACCAGGCCGCCCCAGATGGCGCCGCCGATGATTCCGGCCACAAGGACCAGCAGCAGGTGCAGGCCCAAGGGCAGATGGAGGGCGAAACCGGCCCACGCGGCCAGGATGCCGGCCATGATGATCTGGCCCTGCGCGCCGATGTTGAACAGCCCGGCCCGGAAGGCCAGGGCGACGCCAAGGCCCGCGGTGATGAGCGGCGTGGCGATGGTCAGCGTTTCCATGAGGGGGGCAAGCTGCCCGGCGATGCCTGCGCCGCGCGGGTTGAAGACGGACCCCTGGAACAGCGCCACGTACGAGCGGGTAGCGGCACTCCAGACCGCCGACAGGAAATCCGTGGGGCGGGCCAGCAGGTACGTTGACGTGGTCCCGACCTGCTTGTCCGTGAGCGCGATCAGCACGCCGCCGAGAATCAGGGCGAGCAGCACGGCCAGGACGGACACCATGCCGCTGCCGGTGAAGATCCTGCGCACAAGGCTTTCGGGGCCGCCCGGGATCTTGCCGCTCTGGGCCGTGGCCGGAACCGCTGAGGGTTCCATGGCTCCGCCTGCGGTGTCCAGCAACACCACCGCGGCAGTTTCCTCGTCCGCGGGTTTCGGCACGTGATGCTTATCGTGGTGCGGGTTCTGGTCAGTCATGGTCGCCTCCTTCGGCGTGGGAGGTGGACGTCGGTTCCTGCTCGCGGTGGCGGGCAGGGCGGTGGTGGACGGTGTCCGCATGCGCCTCGTCGGGGGAAAGCCCTGCCATCATGAGGCCCAGGACGTCGCGCCCGGTTCCGGCCGGCACGATGCCCACGAGCTTGCCCTTGTAGATCACGGCAATGCGGTCGGCGAGTTCCATGACCTCATCCAGTTCCGTGGAGACGATCATGACCGGTGTGCCTGTATCCCGCTCCGCCACGATGCGGCGGTGCAGGAACTCGATGGAGCCGACATCCACGCCGCGCGTGGGCTGGGAGGCGATGAACAGCCGCAGCGGCCGCGAGAGCTCCCTGGCCATCACCACCTTCTGCTGGTTGCCGCCGGAGAGCGTTCCGGCGGCGGCAGCGGCGGACGGGGTGCGGACGTCGAATTCGCCGATCCGGGAGTTGGCGTTCTCCATGACCTTGGCCGGGCTCATGCCAATGCCCTTGGCGAAAGGAGCCTTGTCGTAGAGGTCAAGCACCAGGTTTTCAGCCACCGAGAACGTCCCCACCAGCCCGTCCACCTTGCGGTCTTCCGGCACGAAGCCGACGCCGGCATGCAGGACCTCCTTGACGCTGCGGCCCAGGAGTTCCTTTCCGTCGAGCAGGATGGAGCCGCTGACGCGCTCCTGCAAGCCCAGGATCGCCTCCGTAAGCTCCGTCTGGCCGTTGCCCTGGACGCCCGCGACGGCGAGGATTTCGCCGCGCGCGATGCTGAAGCTGATGCCGTCCACGGTGTGGTGGCCGTTCGGCGCAATCACGGTAAGGTCCTTGACCTCGAACGTGGTTTCCTGCGGCTGGGCCGGGGCCTTGTCCAGCGTGAGGCTGACGGCGCGGCCCACCATCATCGAGGCCAGTTCGGTGGTCGAGGCGCCGGGATCGGCGCTCCCCACCACCTTGCCGCGCCGGATGACGGTGATGATGTCCGAGACGGCCTTCACTTCCCGCAGCTTGTGCGAGATGAACACGATGGACGTGCCGCTGCTTTTGAGCTGGCGCATGATGTCCAGCAGTTCGTCGGTCTCCTGGGGCGTCAGCACCGCCGTCGGCTCATCCAGGATGAGCACCTTCGCGTCGCGTACGAGCGCCTTGATGATCTCGACGCGCTGCTGGACTCCCACCGGGAGGTCCTCCACGAGGGCGTCGGGATCGACGTCGAAACCGTAGCGGTCCGAGATCTCCTGGATCTTGCGGCGGGTGTCATCCAGGTTCAGGAAGCCGCCCGCCTTGGTGGACTCGGCGCCGAGCGCCACGTTCTCCGCCACAGTGAACACCGGCACCAGCATGAAGTGCTGGTGCACCATGCCGATGCCCGCAGCCATGGCATCCCCGGGGCCGCGGAAGCTCACTGGCTTGTCATCGATGAGGATTTCGCCGTCGCTGGGCTCGTACAGCCCATACAGGACATTCATGAGCGTGGACTTGCCGGCCCCGTTTTCGCCCAGCAGACAATGGATCTGTCCGGGTTCAACAACCACGTCTATGTGATCATTGGCGAGCAGGGAGCCGAAGCTTTTGGTGATCCCCTTGAGTTCAAGTTTCAAAACTCTAACCAATCTCGTTGCGTCCGGAACTGCTGGCCGGACGGGATATGTGGCTGCAGCACCAGCCTAGTGCCTGCAGTCATGGGTGAGCCTGAAGCGCCCAACGAAAAGCGCCACCTCCCGTTCAGTCAATGACCATCCGGGCGGTGGCGCTTAGCGGAGGAAGTTACGCCTTGGGGCTGGCTGCGGACTCAACCTTCAGCTTGCCGTCGATGATGTCCTTCTTGATCTGGTCCAGCTCCGTCTTGACGTCGGCCGGAACAGCCGAATCAAGATCGTGGAAGGGGGCCAGGCCGACGCCTTCGTTGGCGAGCGTGCCGATGTACGGCTCGTTGCTGAACTTGCCGTCCTTGTCTTCCTTGACCACCGTCTCAACGGCCGTGCCCATCTGCTTCATGACGGAGGACAGCATGATGTCCTTGTAGTCGGGGGCGGTGAGGAAGCCGTCGGAGTCAACCCAGATGAGCTTGACGTCCTTGCCTGCGGCCTTGGCGTCCTTGAGCGCCGCACCGGCGCCCTTGCCCACGGGGCCGGCAACGGGCATGACCACGTCAGCACCCTGGTCCAGGAAGTTCTGGGTCAGCTGCTTGCCCTTGTCCTGTTTTTCGAAGTCGCCGGTGAAGCTGCCGTCCTGCTTGGCCTTGTCCCAGCCGAGGAGCTTGACGCTCTTGCCCTTCTTCTCGTTGTAGTACTTCACGCCGTCGGCGTAGCCGTCCATGAAGATGGTGACGGTGGGGATCTTGACGCCGCCGAAGGTTGCTACCGTGTCGGTCTTCGTGGAGGCGGCGGCCAGGTAGCCGGCCATGAAGGCAGCCTGCGCCGTGTCGTAGATGATGGGCTTGACGTTGGCGATCGGCTTCGGGTAGCCGAAGTCGATGATGGCGAAGTGGCTGTCCGGGTTGGCCTCGGCATGCTTCTTCGTGGCGTCACCGAGGAGGAAGCCGACCGTCACGGTGAGGTCGCAGCCCGCGGACACCATGGCCCGCAGGTTCGGTTCGTAGTCGTTGTTGGTCTTGGACTCGATCTGGTTGACCTTGATGCCCAGGTCCTTCTCAGCCTTCTTGAGGCCCTCGTAGGAGGACTGGTTGAACGACTGGTCATCGAATCCGCCGGAGTCGGACACGATGCAGCCGGAGTAGTCGCTGGCGGTGGCGGTCGGGCTGCCCGCTTCGGGTGCAGGGCCGCAACCGGTCAGCAGCAAGGCCGCTGCACTGACGGAAGCCGCGCCGGCGAACGAACCGCGCTTGACGTTTGCACGCACTGAGTTCTTCAAATTTCCTCCAGGAAGAAAGAGACATAGGCGCCACGACGGAGAGTCAATGAGTGTCCGTTTCTAATGCTCCACACTGAAATTCTGTTTTCACTGATGGTTTCGCAGCACTGCGCCGAAGCGCACTTATGAAGCCACTGTAGTGGCCTGCGCCACGTCCGAATAACACATACTTCGCGGAAACTGAAGATTGTTGAGAACTTGTTACCTACGAGTAGGCCGGTCTAATGCAGCCCCGCGCACGCAAAGCGCGAACGGACACTTGGGGCCCCGGGCGGAGGGCCTCAAGTGTCCGTTCGCGCTGGTGGGTCGCCCGGTCAGAGGCGGACGAGCATCTTTCCGGTGTTCCCGCCGTCGAGCAGATCCATGAACGCCGCGGGTGCGTTCTCGAGGCCTTCCACCACCGTCTCGTCATAGCTGACGGTGCCGTCGGCCAGCCATCCGGCCATCCGCTCCGCGAACTCCGCCGCATGCTGCCGCTGGCCGCTGACGAGGAAGCCCCGGAGCGTCAGCTGCTTGCCGATGGCCAAGGCAAGGTTGCGCGGAGCGGCAGGCGGTTCCGTTGCGTTGTACTGCGCGATGGCACCGCACATCGCAACCCGGCCGCCGACGTTGAGGACGGACAGCGCCGCTTCGAGGTGGTCGCCGCCCACGTTGTCGAAGTACACATCGATCCCCTGCTCGCCGGCGGCGGCTTTGAGCTGGTCCCGGACAGGCGCGTCGCGGTAATTGAAGGCGGCATCAAAACCGAGTTCCAGGAGCCTGGCCACTTTTTCCGGCGACCCGGCGCTGCCGATCACCCGGGAAGCGCCCATGGCCTTGGCGATCTGCCCTACCAGTGAACCCACGGCCCCGGCAGCGCCGGAAACGAACACGGCGTCGCCGGCCTTGAACTCGGCCACTTTCAGCAGGCCGGCGTACGCCGTCAGGCCTGTCATGCCGAGGGCACCCAGGAATGCGGAGACCGGGGCCAGGTCGGTGCGGGCGGGAGTCGTTGCGCCGGCGTCCACCACGGCATATTCGCGCCAGCCGAGTTGATGTACGACGGCGTCCCCCACCTTGCGGTTGTCGGCCCGGGACGCGATCACCTCACCCACCGCCCCGCCATCGAGCGCTTTATCCAGCGCAAAGGGCGCTGAATAGGACTTGACGTCGTTCATGCGGCCGCGCATGTAAGGGTCCACGGAGATGAACTGGTTGCGGACCAGCACCTGGCCGTCCTGGAGTTCGGGCAGCGGAGTTTCGGCCAGCCGGAAGTTCTCCGGCGCCGGGCGGCCCACGGGGCGCGAGGCCAGCTGGATTTCGCGGGTTGCTGCGGGCAGGGCCGTGTCCTGGCTGGCGCTCATGCCGCAAACTCCACGAGGGTCAGGGCCACATCCATGTTGCCCCGGGTCACGTTCGAGTACGGGCAGATTCGGTGCGCCTTGTCCATGAGCGCCTGCGCCGTGGCGCGGTCCAGGGCGGGCAGCGCAATCTCCAGTTCCGCGGCGAGACCGTAGCCCGCACCGCCGTCGAGCGCGCCGAAGTGGATTTTCGCGGCCACCGCGGAGTCGGTAAGGTCGACCCGTTCCTTGCGGCCCACCAGGCGGAGGGCGGAGTGGAAGCAGGCCGCATAGCCGGCGGCGAAGAGCTGCTCGGGGTTGGTGCCCTGCCCGTCACCCCCGAGCTCCACGGGGCTGGCCAGGTTCAGGTCAAGCGTCCCATCCTTGGTGCGGGCAGAGCCATCGCGGCCTTCGCCGGAGGCAAGTGCCTCGGCAGTATAGAGAGTCTTCACAGCAGTTCCGTTCTGGTGGTTCGGGGTGGTCAGGGAGTCAGTGCGCGCCGTGCAGCGCGGTGGTCAGCTTGCCCAGGGTTTCGCGGAGTTGCTCCAGTTCACGCGGGGTCAGGCCCGCGGCGTCGGCCAGCCGCTGGGGAATGCGGGATGCCTTGCCGCTGAGCGCCGTGCCGGCGTCCGTGAGGTGGACTGCGACGCGGCGCTCGTCCTCGCCGGAGCGCCGCCGTTCCACGAAGCCCAGCGCCTCGAGCCGCTTGAGCAGGGGCGAGAGGGTGCCGGAATCGAGCCCCAGCTCGTCACCCAGCTCCCGCACGCCGCGCGGCTCGTTTTCCCAGAGCACCAGCATCACGAGGTATTGCGGGTAGGTCAGGCCCAGCTCGTCCAGTAACGGACGGTAGACGGCGGTGGCGGCGCGGGAGGCGGAGTAGAGCGCAAAACACACCTGGCGGTCCAGGCGGGGGGCGTCGGTCATGACGATAACGGTAGCCCACAATTCAATTGTGCACAACTTACCCGCCCAAGAAGAGCGCGAACGTACACTTGGAGCCCCGGGCGGAGGGGCTTAAGTGTCCGTTCGCGCTGGTCCGCGGGGCTTAAGTGTCCGTTCGCGCTCGGGCGGAGGGGCTTAAGTGTCCGTTCGCGCTGGGTCGAGGTCGCGGATGGTGCGGAGAGCCGCGGCGGTGAGCACCTGGATGCCGTAGCCGAGGGCGCGTTCGTCGAGGATGTAGTCGCCGCGGTGCAGGTCGTACTCTTCACCGCCCGGAGTCTTGGTGCCAAGGCGCATCATGGCGCCGGGCAGCTCGGCCAGGAACCAGGCGAAGTCCTCGCCACCCATGGACTGCGGCGTCAGGACCACGGCGCCTTCGCCGATCTCGGCCCGGGCCGCTGCCTCGATGAGGGCCGTCTCGTGCTCCGAGTTCACCACCGGGGGCACGCCACGGGTGTGTTCCAGGTGCACGTCCACGCCATAGTGTTCGGCCACCTGATGGACCACTTCGTCCAGGAGTTCACCGGCGCTGTGCCAGGCGTCGCGGTCCAGGCACCGCATGGTCCCGGACATGTAGCCGGTTCCCGGAATGGCGTTCGGCGCCGACCCGGCATTGATCTGGCCCCAGACAACCGACACGCCGCTGCGGACGTCCACGCGGCGGGAAAGCACCGCCGGAACGTTCACCGCGATCTGGGCCAGGGCGAAGACGAGGTCCTCGGTGAGGTGCGGGCGCGAGGTGTGGCCGCCGCGGCCGCTGAGTTCGATCTTGATGGTGTCCGAGGCGGAGGTGATGGCGCCGATCCGGGTGCCGATCTTGCCCACGTTGATCCGCGGGTCGCAGTGCAGCGCCAGGATGCGCGGCACGCCTTCCAGGACACCCTGCTCGATGCACGAGTGGGCGCCGCCCGGCATGGTCTCCTCCGCGGGCTGGAAGATGATCCGGACGGTGGCGCCCAGCGGCGATTCCAGGTGCATGCGGTGCAGCACCAGGGCGATGCCCAGCATGGTGGTCGTGTGGACGTCGTGCCCGCAGGCGTGGGTCACACCGTGGTTCTTGGACGCGAACGGCAGGCCCGTTTCTTCAATGATCGGCAGGGCGTCGATGTCGCCGCGCAGCGCGGTGGCGATGGGGCCCTCTCCGACGTCCACGGTGAGGCCGGTGCCGTCCAGGCGGCGCGGTTCCAGCCCTGCCTCAACCAGTCGCTCCACGAGCTTGTCCGTGGTCCGGAACTCCTTGAAGGACAGTTCGGGGTGCGCATGCAGGTCCCGGCGGAAATCGATCAGTTCCGGCAGGAGCGGCTCGAGCCACGGCCCCACCAGCGCGGTGGGCTCAGCTTCAGTAGTGTAATTGCGCACACCACAACTCTAGCGAGGGCCGTAAGAATAGCGGCATTCGCCTTCGCCGCGTTACGGAACTGCCGGTCGCGAATCCAGGCTCCCGGGGGTTACAGCACGTCGAAGTCGCCGCTGGCCTTGAGGGCGTCCACGGCCTGCTTCACCCGCTGGGAGTGCTGCTTGGTGGTGACGAGCAGCGCATCCGGAGTGTCCACGATGACCACGTCCTTGATCCCGATCAGTGCGATGACGCGCTTGGTGTCGGACACCACTACGCCGCTGGCGTTTTCGGTAAAGACGCGTGCGCCCACGCCGAGGACGGTGACCTCGTCCACTTCCCTGGCGCTGTTGAGCCGCCCCACCGAGGCGAAGTCACCGACGTCGTCCCAGCGGAAGGTTCCGGGCACGACGGCGACGTCCCCGGCTGCCGCTGCGGGCTCGGCCACCGCGTAGTCAATGGCAATTTTGGGCAGGGTAGGCCAGATCCGGGCCGTGACCTCGTCACGGTTCGGCGTGTCCCAGGCCTCGGCGATTTCCTGCAGGCCGTTATAGAGTTCCGGCTGGTTCGCTTCCAGGTGCTTGAGCATGAGGGAGACGGGCGCCACGAACATGCCGGCGTTCCAGACGTACTCGCCGCTGTCCACGTACTGCTGGGCGACTTCCTCGTCCGGCTTTTCCACGAATTCCACTACCGCCTGGGCGCTCGGCGCGCCGGGGATGTGCAGGGACGCTCCGGAGCGGATGTAGCCAAACCCGGTGGAAGGGTGCGTGGGCTTGATGCCGATGGTGACGATCTTGCCCGCCGCGGCGGTGTGGATGGCTTCCCGGACCGCGTCCTGGAAGAGGTCGTTCGGGCTGATCACCTGGTCGGCGGCAAACGAGCCCATGATGATGTCCGGGTCCCGCTGGTGCAGGATGGCTGCGGCCAGGCCGATGGCGGCGCCGGAATCCTTGGGTTCGCTTTCGAGCACGAGGTCAGCGTCCTGGACCTCGGGCAGCTGGCGGCAGACCGCCTCACGGTGGGCATTTCCGGTGACAACGAGGACCCGGTTGCCCGCCAGGGGCTCAAGCCGGTCATAGGTGGCACGCAAAAGCGTGCTCCCCGAGCCCGTGAGGTCGTGAAGGAATTTGGGAGCTGCTGCACGCGATAGAGGCCAGAGGCGGGTCCCCACCCCACCTGCAGGAATCACAGCAATGAAACGGCTGAGAGGTGAATCCTGGCGTGTCACTTTGTCTTTACTCATCACGGCCTACTTTAGCTGACGAGCCTCAAGGTGCTCCTGTGACGGGCGCACAGGGCATAAATACGGGAAACAATATGTGGCGTTCGTCTCAAAAATGGACCCAAAACCGTACAGTAGGCGGCAGCCGAGGAATGCCTAAATTGAATAAGCTGTGAGCGAAGCCTAGATTTAGGCCTGAGCTACGAGTGCTCTCACAGCAGGCGTTCCCCCCGCATGGATCCCGTGCCAGCGCCGCTGTGTTGCAGGGAGGTTTATTCAGTGCCGACGAAACCAGCTGGCACCTTGTACCGCGGCCGTGAAGGCATGTGGTCCTGGGTTGGACACCGCATTACCGGTGTTGTGATCTTTTTCTTCTTGTTGGTCCACGTGCTGGACACCTCCCTTGTGAGGGTGTCACCGGAGGCCTACACCGCTGTGATCGGTGCCTACAAGAACCCGCTGATGGCCCTGGGTGAAACGGGCCTTGTCGCAGCGATCGTATTCCACGCCTTCAACGGCCTGCGGATCATCGCCGTCGACTTCTGGAAGAAGGGCGCCAAGTACCAGCGACAGATGCTCTGGGTTGTCCTCGGCCTCTGGGTCGTCACCATGGTCGCCTTCTCCATCCGCCACCTGTCGCTCGCACTCGGAGGTCACTAAGCCATGACTGCAACACAGATCCAGTCCCCACGCAGCGGAAATGGCCGTGGACAGTCCAGCAGCGGTGACAGCGGCAGGATCGCCCCGCAGTACCGCCGCAACGGCAGCGCCCGCGGCAACTTCGAGATGCTGGCCTGGCTGTTCATGCGCCTCTCCGGCGTGGTGCTGGTTGTCCTGATCTTCGGACACCTTTTCGTCAACCTGCTCGTGGGTGAGGGTATCCACGCCATCGACTTCGGCTTCGTTGCCGGCAAGTGGGCTGACCCGTTCTGGCAGTTCTGGGACCTCGCCATGCTCTGGCTGGCCATGCTGCACGGCACCAACGGCGTCCGCACCATCATCAACGACTACGCCGAGAAGGACTCCACCCGCTTCTGGCTGAAGATGGTCCTCTACGCCGCCACCACCGTCATCATCATCCTGGGCACCCTGGTGATCTTCACCTTCAACCCGTGCCCGGTCGTTGACGGCGTCCAGCTCCCCGGCGGCTTCTGCCCCGCGTAGCGGACCGCGGCTGCCCGCCCCGTCCGGCGGGCTTCTGTTTGCGGAGCAGGCCTCAGCCCGCCCGTTGTTTTATTGCGAATTTTGAGAGAAAGAGCGTCTGGTATGCAGGTCCATAAGTACGACGTCGTCATCGTCGGTGCCGGTGGCGCCGGGATGCGCGCCGCGATCGAATCCGGTCAGCGTGCGCGAACAGCGGTACTGACCAAGCTCTACCCCACCCGCTCCCACACGGGTGCGGCCCAGGGCGGCATGTGTGCGGCCCTGGCCAATGTCGAAGAAGACAACTGGGAATGGCACACGTTCGACACCATCAAGGGCGGCGACTACCTGGTTGACCAGGACGCCGCCGAAGTCATGGCGAAGGAAGCCATCGACGCAGTGCTGGACCTCGAGAAGATGGGTCTGCCGTTCAACCGCACGCCCGAGGGCCGGATTGACCAGCGCCGCTTCGGCGGCCACACCCGCGACCACGGCAAGGCTCCGGTCCGCCGGGCCTGCTACGCAGCCGACCGCACGGGCCACATGATCCTGCAGACGCTGTACCAAAACTGTGTTAAGCACAACGTCGAGTTCTACAACGAGTACTACGTCCTGGACCTCCTCACCGTCGAGGAAGACGCAGTGCGCGAGGACGGCACGCCGTACAAGCAGAAGCGCGTTGCCGGCGTCGTGTCCTACGACCTCGCCTCCGGCGAGCTGCACGTGTTCCAGGCCAAGTCCGTGGTGTTCGCCTCCGGCGGCGCCGGCAAGGTCTTCAAGACCACGTCCAACGCCCACACCCTGACGGGCGACGGCATGGGCATCGCCTTCCGCCGCGGCATTCCGCTGGAGGACATGGAGTTCTTCCAGTTCCACCCGACCGGCCTTGCCGGGCTGGGCATCCTGCTTTCCGAGGCCGCGCGCGGCGAGGGCGCCATCCTGCGCAACTCCGAAGGTGAGCGCTTCATGGAGCGTTACGCCCCCACCATCAAGGACCTTGCCCCGCGTGACATCGTGGCGCGCTCCATGGCCAACGAAGTCCGCGAAGGCCGCGGCTGCGGCCCGAACAAGGACTACGTCCTCCTTGACCTGACGCACCTTGAGCCTGCGCACATCGACGCCAAACTGCCGGACATCACCGAGTTCGCCCGCACCTACCTCGGTGTGGAGCCCTACACGGAGCCGGTTCCCGTCTTCCCGACGGCCCACTACGCCATGGGCGGCATCCCCACGAACATCAACACCGAGGTCCTCCAGGACAACGACACCGTGGTTCCCGGCCTGTACGCCGCCGGCGAGGTGGCCTGTGTTTCGGTTCACGGCTCCAACCGCCTGGGCACCAACTCGCTGCTGGACATCAACGTGTTCGGCAAGCGCGCCGGCATCGCAGCCGCTGAATACGCCAAGACGGCCGGTTTCGTGGAACTCCCGGAGGATCCGGAGGCGTACACCCTGGAACTGCTGGACATTGCCCGCAAGGGCACCGGCGACGAAAAGGTGGCCGTGATCCGCAAGGAACTCCAGGACACCATGGACGCCAACATGCAGGTGTTCCGCACGGCTGAGACACTCAACCAGGTCCTGAAGGACATCGCCTCGTTCGAGGAGCGCTACAAGCGCATCAACGTCCAGGACAAGGGAAAGCGCTTCAACCTGGACCTGCTCGAGGCCGTGGAACTCGGCTTCCTGCTGGAACTGGCGAAGGTCATGACGGTTGCCGCCCTGCACCGCGAGGAATCCCGCGGCGGCCACTTCCGCGAGGACTTCCCGGACCGCGACGACGAAAAATTCATGAAGCACTCCATGGCGTACAAGGACGAGCACGCTCCCGCGGACGGTTCCGCGGAGAGCATTGCCGGGATTCGGCTTGCCACCAAGCCGGTTGTATTTACGCGCTACGAGCCGATGGTGAGGAAGTACTAAAATGTCCGCTGAACTTGCTGAGCCAGCCTCAAAGATTGAACTGCCCGCCGGCGTCGGCGGCGGCGGGGAAATCCCCACGTTCGACATCACCCTGCGCGTGCGCCGCTACAACCCGGAGGTTTCCGAGGAAGCCCGCTGGGATGACTTCAAGCTGACCATGTACGGCACGGACCGCGTGCTGGACGCCCTGCACAAGATCAAATGGGAAGTGGACGGCAGCGTCTCCTTCCGCCGGTCCTGCGCCCACGGTGTCTGTGGCTCCGACGCCATGCGCATCAACGGCCGCAACCGCCTTGCCTGCAAGACCCTCCTGAAGGACCTGGACACGTCCAAGCCCATCACGGTTGAACCCATCAAGGGCCTGCCGGTGGAGAAGGACCTGATCGTGGACATGGAGCCGTTCTTCCAGTCCTTCCGCGAAGTCATGCCGTTCCTGATCAACAAGGGCCACGAGCCGACCAAGGAACGCCTGCAGTCCGCCGAGGACCGTGAGCGCTTTGACGACACCACGAAGTGCATCCTGTGCGCCGCGTGCACGTCGTCCTGCCCCGTGTTCTGGACCGACGGCCAGTACTTCGGGCCGGCCGCCATCGTCAACGCGCACCGCTTCATCTTCGACTCCCGCGATGATGCCGGCGACATGCGGCTGGAAATCCTGAACGACAAGGAGGGCGTGTGGCGCTGCCGCACAACCTTCAACTGCTCCGAAGCGTGCCCGCGCGGCATCCAGGTCACGCAGGCGATCGCCGAGGTCAAGCAGGCAATTCTGTCCCGCAAGATCTAGTGTCCGGCAGCTAGCAAGGTCCACCCAGCATTGACGACGACGGCGCCTCTCACCTTCCGGTGGGGGCGCCGTCGTGGTAGATCTCCCAAACGAAAGGGGAGCGTCATGTCACGTTCCGAAAAAGTCACCTTCGCAGGCTCCACCGGCGAGATGCTCTCAGGGATCGTTGACGTGCCCGAGGGCGCCGTCAAGGGCTGGGGTGTGTTCTCGCACGGCTTCACCCTTGGCAAGGACAGCCCGGCGGCATCCCGGATCTGCAAGGCCCTGGCGGACAACGGGATCGGCATGCTCCGCTTCGACAATCTGGGCCTGGGCGATTCGGCCGGCCTGTGGTCCGAGGGGTCCTTCAGCCACAAGGTGGCCGACACCGTCCGGGCAGCCGAGTTCATGCGTGCCGAGGGCAGGGCGATTTCCCTCCTGGTGGGCCACTCGTTCGGCGGCGCCGCTGTCCTCGCCGCAGCCTCCGAGATTCCCGAACTGGACGCCGTGGCGACCGTCGCTGCCCCGTTTTCGCCGAAGCATGTGGCCCACGTCTTCGACGCCGCCCTGGATAAGATCCTCAGCGAGGGCAGCGCGGAGGTGGACCTCGGCGGCAAGCGGGTGGAGATCCGCCGGCACTTTGTCGAGGACCTGGAGAACGCCGACCTCACCGACTGCATCAAGCGGCTGCACAAGCCCCTGATGGTGCTCCACTCCCCCACCGACAACACCGTGGGCATCGAGAATGCCAGCACCATCTTTCAAACCGCCCGCCACCCGCGGAACTTCGTGTCTCTGGAAGGCAGCGACCACCTCCTCACCGGCAAAGGCCAGGCGGCCCGGGCAGCGAAGATTATCGCGGCGTGGGCCGATCAGTACCTCGACGCCGGGCGGTGATCCCCGCCGGACGGGGACGTTCGGCCGCGTGGTGCTTCTCGACGGGCGTTTTCCCGGGCTGCACCTGCCGTGGCCCCCAGCCTGTGGTTTTCGCTGCCGGAGCGGCCTTCAGGTCCTCCTCGCGGATGGCGGACCAGGCCGCGGCCACGAGATAGACCTGGCTCACCAGGCTGAACCAGATGAGCAGCCCGATGATGATGGCGAACGGGGCGAGGATGGGGTTGCGTCCGGCGCCCGCCAGCAGCTCGGTGCTGAACACCTGAAGCGCGGCCGTGCCCACGCCGGCGAGAATGGTCCCCTCCAGCAGCGCCCGGCGGGACAGCTTCAGCCCCCCGGCCAGGCGGAACATGATCACTGCGGTGACCCAGTTCAGCAGCAGGGGCACGGCGATCTTGATCAGTGCGGCCAGCCGCCCGCCCACTGCCGGATCCAGGCGGAGTTGCTCGATCACCCATCCGGCCGCCGTTCCGAAGACGAGCGAGGCTCCGGAACTGATCACGAGGGCGACACCGAGCAGCAGCAGGGTTCCGGCGTCGTGCAGCTTGAGGACCACAGGGTTGAGCTTCAGCGGGCCCAGCATCATGACGCCGCGCAGGCCTTCCCGCAGGCCCGCGATCCAGCCCAACGAGGTGACCACCGTGACGACGGCGGCGATGGCGGCAGTCCAGCCGAGGCCGTCCGGGTTCAGGAGGTCCTGGGGATCCACCAGGCCGTTACCCCCGTTGACCTTGAGCAGGCCCGGCGCGCTTTCCGCCACGCTGGCGATGATGCGGTCCAGCAGGGCGGGCTGGCCGCGGAGCACCAGACCGGCGACGGAGAATCCGGTGGTCAGCAGGCCGGTGATGGAGAAAAACATGTTGAACCCGCTGCCGGCGCTCATCAGCGGTCCGTGCTGCCGGGTGTAGTGCTGCCATGCGCGCATCGGGCGGAAGGCGTTCAGCCGGGCGAGCAGCCACTGGAGCATGGCCATGAGCTCGGGCACCGGCCCTTTGCCCGAGCGGCGCGTCTTGCCCCACTCCACCTTCTTGCGGATGACCTCGAGCTTCAGGCGTTCCCGCTCAGTGGGAAGCGGTGGCTCCTCCGGCGTCTGCGGCTCGGAGCGGCTCCCGTTCGTCGTCAGGTTCGGTACCAAAGTCAAGCTCTTCCCGTAGCTGCCAAATACCGTCTGTATCGTGCTCGTAGAGTCCCATGCTAACCACAGGGAAGGTCGCCCTGTAGTCCTTGAGTACCGTTTCGGCCTCGTCCAGGCTTTCCGGGGCCACGTCATGCGCGACGGTCACGTGGGGGTGGTAGGCAAAGGGCAGCTCACGCTTCAAAGGCCCGGTCTGCAGTTTTTCGTGCAGCTCGACGCACTCCTCGAACCCCTCTTCCACGTTGATGAAGACCACCGGGGACACCGGCCGGAACGAGCCCGTGCCGGCGATCGTGACCATGAAGGGCGTCTGCGTGCGCGCCACTTCACGGACGTGTTCCCGCGCGGCCTCCCAGTCCTGGGTGGGCGTGGTGGTGACGAGGGTAATGTGCGCCGGAATGACCGTGGCCATGGGGTCCCCGAAGGAGGCCCGCCACCGCTGCAGTTCCTCGGCGATTCCAGGCGGAAAGCCCAGAATGACCCCAAGGCTCATCGCGGAGCTGGCTTCGCTGGTGGCAGGCTTCCGAGCGGGCATCGGATTAGCGGGCTCCGGCGTATGGAAGGAAGCCGACCTTGGCGTAGACGTCCTGGAGGGTGGCCGCGGCAATTTCACGGGCCTTGTCCGCCCCGTGGGCCAGGAGCCGGTCCAGCTCGGCCGGGTCTGCGAGCAGTTCGTTGGCGCGGTCGCGGATCGGCGTCAGGCGCTCCGTCACGACGTCGGCCAGGTCCACCTTGAGGTGGCCGTACATCTTGCCTTCGTAGGCCGCGACCAGCTGTTCCACGCTCTGGCCGGTGATGACCGAGTAGATGGTCAGCAGGTTGGACACGCCCGGCTTGGCCTCGCGGTCGAAACGGATCTCGGTTTCGGCGTCGGTCACCGCGGACTTGATCCGCTTGGCGGTGACCTTGGGCTCGTCGAGCAGGTTGATCAGGCCGGCCGGCGATTCAGCCGACTTGGACATCTTGACGGTGGGCTGCTGCAGATCGTAGATCTTCGCGGATTCCTTCTGGATGAAGGGCTTGGGCACCGTGAACGTCTGGCCGAAGCGGGTGTTGAACCTGGTGGCGAGGTCGCGGCTGAGCTCCACGTGCTGGCGCTGGTCCTCGCCGACCGGAACACCGTGCGGCTGGTACAGCAGGATGTCCGCGGCCTGCAGGACGGGATAGGTGAACAGGCCCACGCTGGCGGCGTCGGAGCCCTGCCGCAGCGCCTTGTCCTTGAACTGCGTCATGCGGGACGCTTCGCCGAAGCCCGTGATGCAGTTCAGGACCCAGGCCAGCTGCGCGTGCTCGGGCACCTGGGACTGGACAAACAGTGTGCACTTGTCCACGTCCACCCCGCCGGCAATGTACTGGGCCGCCGTGACGCGGGTGCGGTGTGCCAGTTCGGCCGGGTCCTGCGGAACGGTGATGGCGTGCAGGTCCGGGATGAAGAAGATGGCGTCATACTCTTCCTGCATCCGCACCCAGTTGACGAGGGCACCCAGGTAGTTGCCCAGGTGCAGCGAGTCCGCGGAGGGCTGCATCCCCGACAGGATGCGGTGGCGGATCCCGGCGTCCTGCCCGGTCCCGGTCTCCTGCTGGAGGGCGGCGGCATCAGGCTGCCCGGAGGCCGCGGAGTTGGTCACGATGGGGGTGGAGGTCATTCGTCGGAGGCCTTAAGACTAGAGCCGGTAGTCCACTACCAGCGGTGCATGGTCAGAGAAACGGGTGTCCCACGAGGGCGCGCGGTCCACGACCGCCGAAACTGCTGCGGCGGCGAGGGCGGGGGTGGCCATGTGGTAGTCGATGCGCCAGCCAGAGTCATTGTCAAAGGCCTGGCCACGCTGGGACCACCAGGTGTAGGGGCCGTTGACGTTGCCCGCCAGGCCCCTGTGGACATCCTTCCAGCCGATTTCCTCGCCGAAGAAATGGTCGAAATAGGCGCGCTCCTCGGGCAGGAAGCCGGCTTTCTTGACGTTGCCCTTCCAGTTCTTGATGTCCAGCTCGGTGTGGCCGACGTTCAGGTCACCCGTGACCAGGGCATGGTCGCTGTGCTTGGCCAGTTCGGGCAGGCGTGTGGTCATGACGTCCAGGAAGCGGTACTTGTCCACCTGCTTGGGCGTCCCGACATCGCCCGAGTGCACGTAGGCGCTCACCACGGTCAGCTGGGAGGCGTTGCCCGCGGCGTCCCGGACGCGGAAATCAGCCTCCACCCAGCGGCCGGCAGTGGCGAAATAGTCATCTCCGATGTGGTCCCGGGTTTCCAGCGGCTCCTCCCGGGAAGCGATGGCGACGCCGGCGCGGCCTTTGGCCTCAGCCTCGGCGTGCAGGACATGCCACCCGTCGCCCAGCAGCTTGTGGACGATGGCGTCCGGTGCGCGGACTTCCTGCAGGGTAAGGATGTCCACCTCGCGGTCCGCCAGCCACTCCGCCATGCCCTTCTTGTAGGCAGCGCGGAGGCCGTTGACGTTGACTGTTGCGATGCGAAGGTGGTCCTTCTTCAATGCCGAGCTCACCCGCTCCACTCTAGTCGATGATGGTTCCGGTAACGGGCTCACCGGGGCCGCCGGAGGACTTGATCATGTCCCTGGCGTTGGTCGCCGTGATTTCGATCGTCTCCAGGGCGCGGCGGATGGTGTCCTGGTCCGCGGCGGCACCCTTGGCGCGCTCCTGCTCCACCACCCGGACCTGCACCTGGACGATTTTGAAGGAGTGGTCCAGCTTCAGGTCACGGACTTCCTCGGCTTCGCCGCGTTCACGCACCAGGCGGGTTCCGCCGTGGTCTGCGGAGGTGTGCGACGGCGCACGGCCGGCCGCCGCGTTGAACGCATTCTGCGCTTCGTTCAGCTTCGCTCCGGCCTTTTTGGCTGCCTTCTGGATGCTGAACACCACGAACGATGCCAGCAGGAGCCAGAACAGTGCGATGACAGCCACGACCCAGCCGACGACGTCGTTCTGGTTTGCCGCGAAGATGACGGCCACCAGGAACGCCGTGATCAGGACCAGGAGGCCGGGGCCGCTGATGCGGAACATGGAGAATCCGCCCTTGGCCGGGTCGGAGGAAGATTTGGAGCTGCCCAGAGATTGCATGGTGCCATTGTCTCAAATCTGTTGGCGTGGCCAGGAACGCTTCCACCGGAGGCGAACAGGTCCGGCAGTCAGCGCAGGCAGTCAGTTACTTCAGGAACAGACTCCGCAGCCTGCCGGTGGTCAGCATCAGGCCGAGCACGATCATCACCAGGTAATAGCCGATGTGGATGGCGGTCGCCGGGGTGAAGGTTCCCGCGCTGATCTGGCGCAGCAGCTCCACGCCGTGCCACAACGGCATCGCCTGGATCAGCCACTGGATGTACTGCGGGTAGACGCTCAGCGGATAGAACGTGGCGCTGAACAGGAACATGGGCAGCATGATGAAGTTGATCCAGTCCATCTGCTGGAACGTCTTCATGAAGCTGGTGATGCCCATGCCGAAACTGGCAAAACCGAAGGCGATAAGGACCGACGCCGGGATCATGAGCAACGCCCACGGCGTGGTGATGAGTCCCAGCAGGCCCATCACGGCCGTGAAGCCGGTGGCGTAGAGCAGTCCGCGCAGCAGTGCCAGGAAGATCTCGCCCATCGCCACGTCCAGCGGGCCCAGCGACGTGTAGAGCATCCCCTGGTAGAGCTTGGCGAAGTTCATCTTGAAGAAGACGTTCCAGGTGGAGTCGTACACAGCGCCGTTCATGGCCGAAACCGCCAGCAGTGCGGGGGCGATGTAGGCCGCGTAGCTGATCTCCTGCCCGCCCGGTCCCTGGACCGTGCCCACCACGGCACCCATCCCGATGCCCATGGACAGCAGGAACAGCACCGGCTCGAAGAATCCGGACAGCATGACCAGCCAGTTGCTGCTCTTGGTGGCCATCAGCCCGCGCCCGATCACGGCCTTGGCGTTGCGGGAGTACAGCGGTCCGAAGCGCCTGTTGCGTGCCTCCTCGGTGACACTGTGTCCCTGGGTCAGGAGTGTCATTGCCCCATCCTCCTCACGAATTGGCGCTTGGTGAGCACCCAGCCGAACCAGGCGAGCCCCAGCAGGAAGACGACGTGGATGATGGTCAGCACGGGTGGTTCGTCATAGCCGTAGCTCAGGACCCGGCCCAGTTCCGTCCCGTGCCAGATGGGCGAGATCCAGCCGACCCAGCGCACCAGCAGAGGCAGCGTGTCCAGCGGGAAGAACGTGCCGGAAAAAAGGAACAGCGGCATCACGATGAACCGCATGACCATGGCGAACTGGCCTTTGTCCTCCTTGATGGTGGCGGCGTACGCCATCAGCGGGAGCCCGAAGGACAGGCCTGCCAGGGTGGCCACGAGGATGGAGAGCCATCCCCAGGCGCTGGGCGAGGCACCGAACAGCGCCACGATCGCAAAGTAGATGACCGACTGCACGAAGAAGCGCACCGTCACGGCAATGATCTGGCCGCCGGCGATCTGCTCGGGCGTCAGCGGTGAAGCATGTGGCCCGTAGTAGACCCGGCGCCATTTGAAGCCGTCCATCACCGGAAAGGTAAATTCCGTGGCGGCGGTCATGACGGCGGCCGAGATCAGCAGCGCGGGGGCGATGAATGCCAGGTAGCTGACCCCTCCGAACGCCCCGGCTGCGCTGGCTTCCACGAGTGTGGCAAGGCCAACGCCCATGGCAAAGAGGTAGGCGGCCGGCTGTCCCACGCTGTACAGGAAGATGGACCAGCCGTAGCCCTTCATCACCCGCAGGACCTGCTCCGCGAAATAGAACGCGCCCCAGCGCCGCGCCTTGGCGGCGGACACCTCCGGTGAGTGGGCACGCAGGGCGGGTCCCGCCGTCGGACGTTCTGCAACGCCCCCCGAAAGGGGGTCTCTTCCGGACAGCGGCTCAGTCAACGAGGCTCCTGCCCGTGAGCCGGAGGAAGACGTCCTCCAGCGAGGACCGGCGCACCAGCGAGGTGAGCGGGCGCAGGCCTCGGGCGGAGACTTCCTCCAGGGCCGCCTCGCCGTCGTGGGTGTAGATCAGGACGCGGTCCGGCAGGGTCTCCAGCCGCTCGCCGATTCCTTCGAGTTCGCCGCCAATGCTGGCGTTCCGTTCCGAACCGAAGCGCAGTTCCAGGACCTCGCGGGTGGAATAGTTGCGGATCAGGCTAGCCGGGGAGCCCTCCGCCATGATCCGGCCCTTGTCCACGACGATGAGCCGGTCGCAGAGCTGCTCGGCCTCGTCCATGTAGTGGGTGGTAAGGATCAGCGTGACTCCCTGTTCCTTGAGCCGGAACAGGCGGTCCCACAGGATGTGCCGCGCCTGCGGATCGAGGCCCGTGGTGGGCTCGTCGAGGAGCAGGATGCGGGGCTCGTTGATGAGCGAGCGGGCGATCGTGAGGCGCCGCTTCATGCCGCCGGACAGCGCATCCACTTTGGACTTGGCCTTGTCCGTGAGCTGCGCAAATTCGAGCAGTTCATCCGCCTTCGGCCGCAGGTAGCTCATCGGCAGCCCGTAGTAGCGCCCGTACACCAGCAGGTTGTCCCGGACCCTGAGTTCCTCGTCCAGGTTGTCCTGCTGCGGCACGACGCCCAGGTGCGCACGCACTTCCGGCCCGTGCTGTTCCGGGTCAAGCCCCATGATGGTCAGGCTGCCGGAAGTGCGCTGGGCAACCCCGCCGATCATCTTCATCGTGGTGGACTTGCCGGCGCCGTTGGGTCCCAGCAGCCCGAACGACTCCCCTGCGGGAACGCTGAAGGAAATGCCGTCGACGGCGGTGACATCGCCGTAGGTTTTGGTCAGGTTTTCGGCCTTGATGACGAACGGGCGCGGTACTGACCCGGATTCCTCGCTGGACACAGGCTTTTCGGACGTTTCTTCGGAAGAGTGGAGTTCGGGCACCCCATTACGCTAATACCCGTCCGGGACCAAAGGAATAGCTCGGTCTCAAAAGATTGCGCCCGCCAAACGCCGCAGGGCGCCCGCTCCCGGAGGAGAGGGCGCCCTGCGCTTCGGTCAGCGGAGGCCCCGCCGGCTGAGCTTGACCAACCTAGGCCAGGCCGGCGTGGCGTTCGGCGGTCTCCACCACGTTGGCCAGCAGCATGGCGCGGGTCATCGGCCCCACGCCGCCCGGGTTCGGGGACAGCCAGGCGGCGACGTCGGCCGCATCCGGGTGCACGTCCCCGGTGACCACCGCCTTGCCGGTGCCGTCATCGACGCGGCTGACGCCGACGTCGAGCACTATGGCACCCGGCTTCAGGTTTTCAGCCTTGATCATGTGCGGCGAGCCCGCAGCGGCGATCACGACGTCGGCCTGCCGGAGTTCGGCGGGCAGGTCGACGGTGCCGGTGTGGGCCAGGACCACGGTGGCGTTGACGTCCTTGCGGGTGAGCAGCAGGCCCACCGGGCGGCCGATGGTGACGCCGCGGCCCACCACGAGGACGCGCTTGCCCTTGAGGTCGATGCCGTGGCGGGTCAGCAGCTCAACGCAGCCCTTGGGTGTGCACGGCAGCGGGGACTTCATGGGGCCGCTGATGTTGGCCACGAGACGGCCCAGGTTCATCGGGTGCAGGCCGTCTGCGTCCTTGTCCGGATCCATGGCCTCCAGGATGACGTCCTGGTCGATGTGCTTGGGCAGCGGCAGCTGGACGATGTAGCCGGTGCACTCCGGATTGGCGTTCAGCTCGCGGACCACGGCCAGGAGCTCGTCCTGGCTGGTGTCCTCGGGCAGGTCGCGGCGGATGGACGTGATGCCCACCTCGGCGCAGTCCTTGTGTTTGCCGCCCACGTACCACATGCTGCCCGGGTCGGAGCCGACGAGGATGGTGCCCAGTCCCGGAGTGACGCCCTTGGCCTTGAGTGCGGCCACGCGTTCGGTCAGCTCGGCCTTGATGGCGGCGGCGGTGGCCTTGCCGTCAAGGATCTGCGCAGTTTTTGCGGTTTCAGTCACGGATCACCACTGCTCGTGCTGCGGGTACAGCGGGAAGTCGGCGGCGAGCTTGTCCACGCGGGCCTGCAGCGCCTCCACGTCGGTGCCGGAGCCGGCCTTCAGTGCGGTGGCGATGATCTCGGCAACCTCGGTAAATTCCTTGGCGCCGAAGCCGCGGGTGGCCAGCGCCGGCGTACCGATGCGCAGGCCGGAGGTGACCATCGGCGGGCGGGGGTCGAACGGCACGGCGTTGCGGTTGACGGTGATGCCCACGGAGTGCAGGAGGTCTTCGGCCTGCTGGCCGTCCAGCTGCGAGTTGCGCAGGTCCACCAGCACCAGGTGCACATCCGTGCCGCCGGTCAGGACCGAGACGCCGGCTTCGGCGACGTCGGACTGGTTGAGGCGGTCGGCGATGATCTTCGCACCTTCGAGGACACGCTCCTGGCGCTCCTTGAATTCTGCCGTGCCGGCGATCTTGAAGGCCACAGCCTTCGCCGCGATCACGTGCATGAGCGGTCCGCCCTGCTGGCCGGGGAAGACGTTGGAGTTGAGCTTCTTGGCCCACTCCTGCTTGGCCAGGATCACGCCGGAGCGGGGGCCGGCGAGGGTCTTGTGCACGGTGGAGGTGACGACGTCGGAGTGCGGCACGGGGCTCGGGTGCAGTCCGGCCGCCACGAGGCCGGCGAAGTGCGCCATGTCCGTCCAGAGCAGGGCGCCCACCTCGTCCGCGATGGAGCGGAAGGCAGCGAAGTCGAGGTGGCGCGGGTAGGCGGACCAGCCGGCGATGATGACCTGCGGCTTCTCGGCGATGGCCTGCTCGCGCAGTTTGTCCATGTCGATACGGAAGTTGTCCTGCTCCACCTGGTAGGCCGCCACATTGTAGAGCTTGCCGGAGAAGTTGAGCTTCATGCCATGGGTCAGGTGGCCACCGTGCGCCAGAGACAGGCCCAGGATCTTGTCGCCCGGGGTGATCATGGCAGAGAGTGCGGCAGCGTTGGCCTGCGCGCCGGAGTGCGGCTGGACGTTGGCGTATTCGGCGCCGAACAGGGCCTTCACCCGGTCGATGGCCAGTTGCTCGGCAACGTCCACGTATTCGCAGCCGCCGTAGTAGCGGCGGCCCGGGTAGCCTTCGGCGTACTTGTTGGTCAGGACGGAGCCCTGGGCTTCCATCACGGCACGCGGCGCGAAGTTTTCGGATGCGATCATTTCCAGGGTGCCGCGCTGGCGGCCGAGCTCCTGGTCCAGGACTGCGGCGATCTCGGGGTCGAGTTCAGCCAGCGGCTGGTTGCTGACGGTGGCGGAAGTGCTGACGGAAGTCGGTGAAGTAGTCACGAAAAACTCCTGGCTAGGGATGGGCACTGCTAAGGTCAGGCTACCGGCTGGGGGCGCAGCTCCGCCCTTGATGACCACAATCCGGGACTGGCCCGGACGGTCCGTCCGTTCAGGGCGCCGCAGCGCACCCGGGAGACCGCGCACTTCAGGAAGCGCAGCGTTCAACCGGCAAAACATGACCCTCGGCCCAGGCGTACGATCCGTGGTCTTCGTGATTGCCGCTCCCTGGTGGTTAGCCACCCAACGCCAGTTGCGACCCCACCAGACTACCAAAAGCCGGCCGCCGGCGCGGGTAGGCTGTTCTTCGTGATTGAAGACCAGCCCGCCAAAGCGTACGTAATAACCCTGTCCTGCCCGGACCGCCCCGGAATTGTCCACGCCGTGGCCGGCGCCCTGCTCGTGGCAGGCTGCAATATTACGGACTCCCAGCAGTACGGCAGCCAGTCCACCGGAACCTTCTTCATGCGCGTCGAGGCGACCACGTCCGCCTCCCGGGCCGAAGTCCAGGCTGCCCTGGAACCCGTTACCGAGGCCTTCGGCATGCAGTGGAGCCTCCATCCGGTGGGCCAGAAGGTCCGCACACTGCTCATGGCCAGCAAATCCGCGCACTGCCTGAACGACCTGCTGTTCCTGCAGCGCTCCGGCACGCTGCCGATCGAGGTTCCGGCCATCGTCTCCAACCACAATGACCTGGCCGGACTCGCAGAGTTCTATGGAATCCCGTTCCACTACATTCCTGTCACGCCCGACACCAAGGTCCAGGCGGAGGACCAGCTGCGGAAGATCATTGCGGAGGAAGGCATTGAACTGACCGTCCTGGCCCGTTACATGCAGATCATCTCGGATGATCTGTGCGCGGAGCTGACCGGCAAAGCCATTAACATCCACCATTCCTTCCTGCCGTCCTTCAAGGGCGCCAAGCCCTATCACCAGGCCCATGACCGGGGCGTGAAGCTGATCGGCGCCACGGCACACTACGTCACCGCAGCGCTGGATGAGGGCCCCATCATTGAGCAGGAAGTGATCCGGGTGGATCATGCCCGCACTCCCGAGCAGTTCGTGCAGATGGGCCGCGATGTCGAAGGCCGCACCCTTGCCCAGGCCGTGCAGTGGCACGCCGAGCACCGGGTGCTCCTGGACGGCAACCGGACCGTGGTTTTCAACTAGCCTCCTTGCAGCCAGGATCCGGGGACAAGGACGTGGCGCCGGCCGGGGAGGACCCCGCTCCGCAGGACAGCGGCGAGGACATGCTGGCAAAGTTCTACAACCAGCGAGCCATCTTGCATCCGGAGCATCCGCTGACCGCACAGCGTGCGGAGCAGCGGGAGCTGTTCATCGCCCGGCTGAAAGCCGAGGGCAGGCACGGCGTTCTGGAAATCGGCACTGGCCCGGGGCTCGACGGTGTGAAGTTCGTCCAGGCGGGCATCCAGTACACCGGCGTTGACCTGTCCGAAGGGCAGGTGCGGATCGCCACAGCCAAGGGCCTGAACGTCTCGGTTGCGAGTGTCCGGAACCTTCCCTTCGCCGACGGTGCGTTCCCTGCGCTGTGGAGCATGAGCACGCTGCTGCACATCCCCAACCGGGACATCGACGGCGTCGTCCGTGAACTCGTGCGGGTGGCCGAGCCGGGTGCGCCGATCGCCGTCGGCCTCTGGTCCGGGGAGGACGAAGAGGTGCTCAACCCCGAAGACCAGATCCGGCCGCGGCGATTCTTCAGCCGTCGAAGTGACGCCGCACTGCGGCAGATCTTCGGCCGTCACGGCGAGATTGAGGAATTCGTCACGTGGCCGGAAGGAACTGGCGCCGAGTCCGGCCCTGGCGCCGGCCACTGGACGCAGCATTACCAGTTCCTGATTCTCCGCGTTCCACGGCATAACTAGGTGGCGCGCCGATCGGCCTGACAGAAGCGAGCGGCGGTTCACAGCGGCCGTGTTTTAACTGAGACTGGTTAACACCATGCCTTTGTTGACGGACACCTCACTGGAACCCTTTATCGCGCTGCTCAAGGCCGAGGGACGGCACGCAGTCCTGGACGTGTGCTGCGGCCCGGGCGATGACGGCATCAGGTTTGTCCAGGCAGGAATCCACTACACGGGCGTCGATCCGTTCGACGGGAACGTTTGTTTTGCCGTCGCCCGCCGCCTGAGCGTGTCGGTGGCCGAGCCTGCACGCCTGCCCTTCGCCGACAACACGTTCTCGGCTGTCTGGGCGGTGGAGTCGCTGGCGGGCCTCACGACGGACCAGGCGGACGACGTCGTGCGGGAGCTTGAGCGGGTAGCAGAACCGGGCGCGCCGATCGCCGTCGTCCTCCCCTGAGCGGCACTGCACTGTGTCTTAGGCTGGGGGCATGGCTCCCATCTACTCTTTCGCCGGCGACAACCCGGATATCCACCCCTCCGTCTTCGTTGCTCCGACGGCGTCCATCATCGGCCGCGCCACGCTCGCCGAGGACGCCAGCGCCTTCTACGGAGTCTCCGTACGGGCCGACACAGCAACCATCAGCGTCGGCGCCGGCAGCAACCTGCAGGACAACGTGGTGCTGCACGCCGACCCGGGATTCCCCTGCAGCGTCGGGGCGCGGGTCAGCGTCGGGCACGGCGCGGTGGTTCACGGCTGCACCGTGGAGGACGACTGCCTCATCGGCATGAGCGCCACCATCCTCAACGGGGCGGTGATCGGCGCCGGCTCGCTCGTGGCAGCCGGCGCCGTGGTGCTGGAGGGCACCGTGGTTCCGCCGCGCTCCCTCGTGGCCGGGGTCCCCGCCAAGGTGCGCCGGGAACTCACGGATGAGGAGTTCGACGGCGTGAAGCGCAACGCGGCGCGCTACCGTGACCTCGCGCAGGCGCACCGCGAGATCCACGCCGGCTGACTCAGTCCAGGCTGATGGGTCCCAAGGCGTCGAGGAGGTCGCCCGGGCCCGGGTTTGCTGCGGAGGATGTACCGCCGAGGTGGTTCACCACGCCCCAGACCGCGTTGAGCCCGGTGGTCACGGCGCCCTCGGCCCAGCCCGCGGTGAACGAGACGTCGTCGCCGGCCAGGAAGATCCCGCGCTGCGCTTCCGGCAGCTTGTCCTGCTTGAAGTGGGTGAACAGCCGCTGCTGGTAACGGTAGTGCCCGGGCAGGTTCGCCTTGAACGCGCCCATGAAGTTGGGATCCGCTTCCCACGACACGGTGATGGGCTGGCCCACGATGTGGCTCGCGATGTCCACGGTCGGATAGATCTGTTCCAGCGAGTGCAGCATCAGTTCAACGCGCTGGTCCGCGTCGAGGGCGAGCCACTTCAGCGCGTCGTCGTTCCAGGTATAGGACAGCAGGATCACGGCGGGCTGGTCCGGGCCGTTGTCCAGCAGGTAGGTGGCGCGGTTCAGGCGGTCCGTCAGTGTCATGGACATGGCCTCCCGGCCGGTGGCCGGATCGATGTCCTTCCAGAACGGCCGGTCCACCATCACGAACGTCTTGGAGGACTGCATGTAGTGCGAGCGCTCGATCGCCGTCCACAGCTCGGCGGGGAACAGCGCCTCTTCGGTGTGGATGCGGGTGGACAGCAGCCACGACTGGCAGGTGGTCACCACGGCCGGGTAGGCCGATTCGCGCCCCCACCGCTCGCGGATGCGCAGGTCGCCGTTCGCGTCGCGGCTGATCCGGTCCACGGCTCCCCGCGGGGAGCCGGAATGCAGTGACGCCAGGGACGTCCCGTCCGGCCAGTGGGCCATGCCCGACGGCGCGTGGTGCCACAGTGCCTCGGGGAGCCGTTGCGCTCCCCCGGCGATGAGGCGGTGCTGGTCGTCGGCGTCGGTATAAACGACGCGCAGGATTTCCAGGATGGAGTTGGGGAAGTCCGTGTCCCAGCCGCCGGTGCCGAAGCCCACCTGGCCGAAAGCCTCGCGGTGGGCGAAGCCCGCTTCCCGGAAGGACTCACTCGCGGCAATGAAGCCGTAGAAGGTCTGCTCGTCCAGCAGCGGCAGCAGCTCGTTCCAGAGTTCCTTGATCCGGGCCGTGTCGCGTGCCCGGATCGCGTCCTGCATCTCGCTGAACTTGGCGCCGTCGTTCACAGCGGCTTTCCAGGCCTCGGCCACTTCGCGGAAGAACGGCGGCAGGTCCGCCGCGGTGCTGGCATAGTGCTTCTCCCCGGCAAGTTCGATCACCGTGCTGGAGGTGGCGGGCGCGAGCGGGTTGGGGAAGTCCTGGGTTTCGAGACCCAGCAGATCCACGTAGTGGTAGAACGCCTTGCCGGAGACGGGGAAGCGCATGCCGCCGAGGTCCGCCACCACACCGGGAGCGGAGGGGAAGCCGGCGGTGCGCAGGCGGCCGCCGATCTGGTCGGCCTCGTAGACCACGGGGCGCAGCCCCAGCTTCATGAGCTCGTAGGCGGTGACCAGTCCGGAGAGGCCGGCCCCGACCACAGCCACCTCCGCACCGTAGAGCTCGGGCGGTACCGAACCCAAACCGTCCGGATGGGCGAGGTAATGGTCGTAGCTGAACGGGAAGTCGGGATTCAGCATGGTGATGGGTGCCTGGCCTAGCGTGTCCGCGGCGGACGGGGCGAAGGTGGCCGTGCTGGACGGGTCTGAAGCCGGCAATTCGGTAGCGGTTGTCATGGAAGGTCTGCCTTCATGGGTTCGGGGTTTGACGGGGTGCTCGAAAGTTCACGGCTGGACAATTCACGGTATTCCTCGTGAGTCAGGGAAGCCACCCTGGAGTTGCGGCGGCCATAACCGAAGTACGCCGCGAGACCCACCAGCATCCAGATGCCAAAGGTCATCCAGGTGTCCGCCCCGAGGTTTGCCATCAGGTACGCACACATGAGCGCTCCGAGGATGGGCGTGAGCGGAAACAGCGGGACCCGGAAGGTCCGCTTGAGTTCGGGCCGCACGCGGCGGAGATAGAGGACGGCAACGTTCACCAGCGCGAAGGCAAAGAGGGTGCCGATGCTCGTGGCGTCTGCCAGGGCTCCGAGTGGAACCAGGCCCGCCGTGACTGCCACGAGGATGCCGACGATCAGGGTGCCGGCAACCGGAGTGCCGGTCTTTGCGGAGACCCGGCCGAAGATCCCGGGAATGAGCCCGTCGCGGGCCATGGAGAGAAGGATGCGGGTCTGTCCGTACAGGACCGTCAGGACGATGCTGGCGATGGCCAGGACGGCGCCGACGGCGAAGACCAGCGCGATCCATGGCTGACCGGTGGTTTCCTCGAGGATCTTGACCAGGGCGGCCTCCGTGCCGTCGAACCAGCCCCAGGGCCGTGCGCCGATTGCGGCCACGGCCACCAGGACGTAGATGGTGGTGACGATCAGCATGGAGAGCATGATGGCCCGCGGCAGGTCCCGCTTGGGGTTGCGCGCTTCCTCGCCGGCTGTGGATGCCGCATCGAAGCCGATGTAGGAGAAGAAGACGCTGGACGCGGCGGCTGAGACACCGGCTGCGCCCATGGGGAGGAGGGGCTCGAAGTTGCCGGCGTTGAAGGCGGTGAAGGCCACGGCGCAGAAGAAGATCAGGATTCCCACTTTGATCACCACGATGGCGGTGTTGATCCAGGCGCTTTCCTTCGCGCCGCGTACCAGCAGGATCATGGCGAGCAGAACTATGACCATCGCCGGGATGTTCACCACCCCGCCGTCTCCGGGCGGCTGGGAGATGGCGTCGGGCAGGATCTGGCCGAAGACCGCCAGGGACTCGTTCACGTACTGGCCCGCGCCCACCGCCACGGCCGCGACCGAGACGGCATATTCGAGCACGAGGCACCAGCCACAGATCCAGGCCATGCCCTCGCCCAACGTGGCGTAGCTGTAGGAGTAGCTCGAGCCTGCCACCGGAACCAGGCCGGCCATTTCGGCGTAGGACACCGCGGACAGCAGCGCGGCGAGCCCGGCAATGGCGAAGGAGATCCAGATGGCCGGCCCCGCAAGCGGAACCGATTCGCCCAGGATCACCAGGATGCCGGTTCCCAGGGTCGCGCCGACGCTGATCATGGTCAGCTGGAAAACGCCGAAGCTGCGGATCAGCCGGGTGCCGCCGTGGCCTGTTTCGGCTTCATTGACCATCTGTCCGATCGGCTTGCGGCGCAGCAGCTGCGCGGCCAGGCCGGGCCGGCCGGCAGGCGCTGCCGGCCGCCGTTCTGTGGTGGTGGGCACAGTCATCGTTGACGTCCGTTCGTGAGTTGTTGTCGTTTTCCCCCGACCCAGCCTAGGCGTGTGAGGCATCTCTCATGGTTGTGCAAAATGACCTATAGTGTTCTGGCATGAGACGTAATGCACAACAGACCAGCACGCCTTCGGCGGTGCTTTCCGGCCGGGTCAGCGTTGATCTGGCCGCGATTTCCGACAATGTCCGTGCCCTCCGGGCGCTCACTCCCGCGCCGCATTTCATGGCGGTGGTGAAGGGCAACGCGTACGGCCACGGGCTTGTCGAGGGGGCGCAGGCGGCCCTCGCCGGCGGCGCCGACTGGCTCGGCACGGCACAGCTCACCGAGGCTCTTGCGCTGCGCCGCGCAGGCATCACGGCGCCGGTGCTGTCCTGGTTGTACCTCGCCACAGCGTCCAGCGGGATCATCCGCGAGGCAGTGGAAAACGACGTCGACATGTCCTTGGGCAGCCCCGCCCAGCTGGAGGTCGTGGCCGGCGTTGCCCGCACGCTCGGCCGGCCCGCCGCGGTCCACCTTGAGCTGGACAGCGGGCTGAGCCGCGGCGGCGCCCGCGCGGAGGACTGGCCTGGCCTCGTGGCCGCCGCACGCAACGCCGAACTCGAGGGGACCCTCACTGTCCGGGGCATCTGGACCCATCTGGCCTGGGCCGACGTGCCGGCCCATCCCGGGAACGCCGCAGCCGTGGAGGCCTTCTTGGACGCCGTACGGCAGGCCCGGGAAGGCGGCGTGGACCCGGAGCTGATGCATGTGTCCAGCTCGGCCAACATCCTGGACCGCCCCGAGTTTGCCTTCGACATGGTGCGGGCCGGGCTGGCCATCTACGGCCTGGCGCCCGCCGACCATCTTGACCCCGCGGATTTCGGGCTGCGCCCGGCCCTGACCGTCACCGCTCCCGTGGTGCTCGTGAAGAAGGTTCCGGCCGGCACCGGTGTGAGCTATGAACACCAGGCCATCACCCACGAGGCAAGGTATCTGGGGCTGATCCCCCTCGGCTATGCGGACGGTATCCCGAAAGGCATTTCGGGACGCAGCATTGTGCAGTTGGGCGGCAGGCGGGTGCCCGTGATCGGCAAGGTGTGCATGGACCAGTTCATGGTGGACCTCGGCCCGGAATCCCGCGGCGTGTCCGTCGGCGACACCGCCGTCTTGTTCGGTGATCCGGACACCGGGGCGGCGAGCGCGGACGAATGGGGCTCGGCCATCGGCAGCCACGGCGACGAAATCATCAACCGGATCGCGCCCCGTCTTCCGCGGACCTATGACCAGCCCACGTCCTACGAGTGCCCCGACTACCAGGACCCCGAAGACGGTGCGCCGCATGTCGCCTGACGCTGCCGCCGGAGCTGGAACCAGAGCCGCAACGGGAACGGGGACAGGTGCCGAGCGGCTGAGCGCCGTCACCTTGGCGGAATTCCTGGCCAAGCTGCCGCCGCAGCTGACCATCCTTCACGACGCCGGCAACGGTTCCGGCCTGCTGCGCTGGGTGGAGCCCAGCGAGCTGGAGGATCCCACGCCGTACCTGCTCGACGGCGAGTTCCTCCTCACGGCGGGACTGCCGTTCGTGGGCGAGGCAGGCAACGAAGCGCGGGTGGACGCCTACATCCGGCGCCTGGTGGGAGCCGGCGTGGGAGCCCTCGGCTTCGGGCTCGAACCTTACTTCGATGCCGTGCCGGAGGAACTCGTCAAGGCCTGCGTCCGGCACAACCTGACGCTGGTGGAGGTACCGGACACGGTGCCGTTCGCTGCCATCGGGCTGGAGTTTTCGCAGCTGCTCGAATCAGATAACGCCAAAGTCTTCCGGCAGCTGGCCGACACCAACCGGCAGCTGATGCGCGCGGTCCTCTCCGCCCGCCCCGAGCATGAGCTCCTGGCCGCCTTGGCCCAGCGGGTCCCGGTGTGGGCCGTGTTGGTCGGCGCGGACGGCAGGGTCCGCGCCCGGGCGGGCACCGGCGTCGAGCTTTCCGCCCTGCAGCAGCTCCTCGAAAGGCTGCTCGGCGGCAGCGGCCCCCGGGTGGAAATGGATTCCTTCGACGTTCCCGGCTCTGCCCTGGTGTTCGGGCACCCGCTGCGCAGCACACGGGATGCCAACCTCGGCGCCCTGATTCTCGGGACGGACCAGCCGCTGACGCCGTCGCAGAACAGCGTTGTCTCATCCGCCGTCGGGCTGCTGGAACTCCTGGTCCGGCAGCGGACCAGCGGATCCCTCGCGCCGAGCCAGCTGGCCACGGCGCTGCTGCTGCACCCGGACAGCCTGTCCAGCGGCGGAACCCGGCACGTCAACGGGCTCCGGGACCTGCTGGCCCAAAGCACTTCCTCCACGCGCTCCGCGCCGCTGCGGGTGGTGCAGGGCATCAAGGCGGACCAGGGCACGTGGCCCGCGGGCGACAGTCCCGTCCGGGAGCTGCTGCAGTGGCGGCGGCTGTTCGACACCAAACTCGTGGAGATCACTGACTACGGCTTCGCCGCGGTCACCCGGCTGAAGGTTGATGATGCACTCGTCAGCGAGGTGGAGAAACTCGGCTGGCGCCTGGTCATCGGAGATGCCACCGAACTGGCGGGGCTGGCCGGAGCGTACCAGCGTGTGACGTCCCTGCGGTCCCGGGTGCGGAACACCGGCAAGAGCGCGAGGGTGGATGACGTGTCATGGACGGTGGCCGGGCTCCTCGGCCGCGAGGCCGGCACCATGCTGGCAGGCCGGCTGCTGGAGCCGCTGCTGAGCCAGGAGCCGGAGAGGCGGGACGCTCAGCTGACTGTGCTGCGCTCGTGGCTGGGCGAAAACGGAAGCTGGGACGCCACGGCCAAGGTACTGGGGCTGCACCGCAACAGCGTGCGGCGCCAGGTCAATGCAGTGGCGGAACTGCTGGACACTGATCTCAACCAGGCGCAGGTGCGGGCGGAGCTGTGGATCGCCCTGCAGTATGTGGACGAGCTGTTGTCCTAGGACTTTGCCGGGCGTTCCTGGCGCAGGCTGTCTTCCCAGGCACGGTAGACAGCCGGACGGCGCTCGGCAAGGTAGGGCACGGCGTCCCTCGCGTCCCGGGCCGCCTCTGCGCTGACTTCGGCGAACAGCAGTTCCGGGCCGGGCCCGGCGGCGGCCAGCAGGGAGCCGTCGGGAGCGGCTATCACGCTGCCGCCGAGGAACTCGCAGCCGTCTTCCGAACCGGAGTGGTTGGCGTAGGCGACGGTCAGCTGGCTTTCCAGCGCCCTCGCCCGCAGCAGGATCTGGGGCACCTCCTCGAAGCCGTGCGCGAGAGCTGTGGGGACCAGGAGCAGTTCGGCGCCGCGGGCGGCCGCCGCCCGCGCGGTCTCGGGAAATTCCACGTCGTAGCAGATAGCCAAGGACGTCTTGATCCCGTCCAGGTCCACGACGGCGGGGGCTGCTTCGGCGGGGCTGAACGCCTTCCGCTCCTCCGCACCAAACAGGTGCACTTTGGAGTAGCTGAGCAGCTCCTCCCCCCGGCTGCTGACCAGTGTTGCGGAAATCTGCCATTGCCCGCCGGCCGTGACGGTGGGCAGGCTATAGACGACGGCGATCCCGTGGCGCTTCGCGAAGCCGGCCAGTGTCCGCCGGATTGCCGGAAGGCCGGACGGGTCCAGTTCGGTGCGCACCCGCAGAGGCGCATAGCCCACGGGAAACAGCTCGGGAGTCAGCAGCACGCGCGCGCCGGCCGCCGCGGCCTCGCGCGCCGCCTGATCCACCGCATTGCAGTTTCCGTCAACATCCAAAACAGCAGAGTTTGCCTGCATCAGCGCCAGCAACACCATGATCACCTCAAGAGAATTCTGTAAATGTCCGCGGTTTCCGGACCGCTTTCCTCCTCAGCGTAGCCCCGGGTTCCGCCCTCCGCGCCGGGCCATTTGCACTTCCCGGCGCCGGTTGCGGGACGTATTGTCCGCCCGCTCCCAAGACAGGGGCAACCGCCCAGTTGCGTTAACTTCTTGACTGCAACGCGCCGATGGTGCACTCTTCTAAGCATGCCCTCAACATCGCGCTCAACGAGGAGCCGAACCAAAAACCCGGGGTCACAGTCCGCGCTCCGGCACCTGAACCAGCAACGGATCATCGAGTGCCTGCTTAATGGCCCCTCCACCCAGGCGGAACTCGCCCGGCAAACGGGCCTGTCCACCGCGACCGTGTCCAACATCGTCAAGATCATGCAGGACTCGGGCCTGGCATCGACGGAGCCGATTACCAGTTCCGGGCGGCGGGCCCTCAATGTCCGGCTGAACAGCAACGGCGCCGTGGCCGTGGGCATCGACTTCGGCCGCCGGCATCTGCGCGTGGTGCTGGCCTCCCTGAGCTACCACATCATCGCCGAGGAATCGGTCCTCCTGCCGCTGGGCCACCACGCGGACGAGGGCATCGACGCAGCCGTCGCACTGCTGGCGAAACTGCTGGCGGACAGCGGCGTGGAGCGCAGCGCCATAGTGGGCGCCGGCGTCGGAATTCCCGGCCCCATCGACAGGCGGACCGGCACCGTGGCGCAGGGCGCCATCCTGCCCGAATGGGTCGGCATCAACATCCTGGAGCATCTCGAGAGCACGCTGCAGTTCCCGGTTTTTATCGATAACGACGCCAACCTCGGCGCGCTGTCAGAGGTCACCTGGGGTCCGCACAGCGGGGTCAGCAACCTCATGTTCATGAAGATCGGTTCGGGCATCGGTGCCGGCCTTATCCTCAATGGCGCCCCCTACTACGGCAGCGTGGGAATCACCGGCGAAATCGGCCACGCCACCATTCACGAACACGGACTGATCTGCCGTTGCGGCAACAGGGGCTGCCTCGAGACCATCGCGTCCACCACCACCATGATCGAGCTGCTGGGCCGGGGCAAGGACACGCCGATGGCCCCGGAGGACATCGTCCGGAAGGCCTTGGCCAGGGACTCCGCCACGCTGCGTGTGATAGACGACGCGGGCCTGGCGGTGGGCCGCGCCCTGGGCAATGTCGCCAACCTGATCAATCCGGAGGTGATAGTCGTGGGCGGCCCCCTGGCCGGGCTCGGCGACCTTCTGCTCGACCCCATCCGGCGGGGCCTGGTCCGGCATGCCGTTCCCGTCATCGGGGAAACCACAACCCTGACCATGTCCTCCCTGGGTAACCGTGCCGAGGCGCTGGGAGCCGCCGCCCTGGTCTTCCAGCATGCCGGAATCAGGCGCTCGTAAGCTTTTCGTTATCTGGCTGTTGCGTTAAAGACTTGACGACAATGGCTGTGATCCAGTTTACTTTTTCATCAGACGGCCCTGCGGTTTGCGGGGCAGACAACGAAGTCAGCATTGGAGGCGTAAGGGCACATGACGTCCGAGACCACGCACAAAGATCCCGTAATCCTCGAGATGCGCTCCATCACCAAGGAATTCCCCGGCGTTAAAGCTTTGGCCGATGTGAATCTGCGCGTTAAAGCCGGAGAGATCCACGCCATCTGCGGAGAGAACGGCGCCGGCAAGTCCACCCTGATGAAGGTTCTGTCCGGCGTATACCCGTACGGCACCTACAGCGGCGACATCGTCTACCAGGCCGAGGTCCAGCAGTTCAAGGACATCCGGGCCAGCGAGCACGCAGGGATCGTGATCATCCACCAGGAGCTCGCCCTGATCCCGGAGCTCTCCATCACGGAGAACATCTTCCTGGGCAACGAACCCGTGAAGCGCGGCGTGATCGACTGGGCCGAGGCCCGCACCCGGACCCGCGAACTGCTCGCCCGGGTGGGGCTGCGCGAAGACCCGGACACCCCCATCAAGGAAATCGGCGTCGGCAAGCAACAGCTCGTGGAGATCGCCAAGGCGCTGAACAAGTCCGTGAAGCTCCTCATCCTCGACGAGCCCACCGCGGCGCTGAACGAATCCGACTCCCAGCACCTCCTGGACCTGATCCTCGGCCTGAAGGGCCGCGGCATCACATCCATCATCATTTCCCACAAGCTCAACGAGATCGAGCAGATCGCGGACTCCATCACCATCATCCGTGACGGCAAGTCCATCGAGACGCTCGACGTGAAGGCCGACGGCGTTGACGAGGACCGGATCATCAAGGGCATGGTGGGCCGTACCCTGGAGTCGCGCTTCCCGGACCACGAGCCCAAGATCGGAGAGGTGCTCTTCGAGGTCAAGAACTGGACCGTCGGGCATCCGCAGGTCCAGGACCGGCTGGTCTGCAAGGGCTCCAACTTCTTCGTCCGCCGCGGCGAAATCGTGGGCTTCGCCGGGCTCATGGGAGCCGGCCGCACCGAACTGGCACGCTCCGTGTTCGGCCGCTCCTACGGCCGGTACATCACCGGCAGCATCTACAAGGAAGGCAAGGAACTCCACCTCAAGAACGTCAAACAGGCCATCGACGCCGGCCTCGGCTACGTCACGGAGGACCGGAAGTCCCTGGGCCTGAACCTCCTGGATGACATCAAGACCACCACGGTCTCGGCGGCGCTGCACAAGATCAGCAAGCACTTCGTGGTGGATGCCAACAAGGAATTCACGGTGGCTGAGCAGTACCGCAAGTCCCTGCGCACCAAGACGCCGTCCGTGGAGGAGGGCGTGGCCAAGCTCTCGGGCGGCAACCAGCAGAAGGTGGTCCTGGCCAAGTGGATGTTCACCGATCCTGACCTGCTGATCCTGGACGAACCCACCCGCGGCATCGACGTCGGGGCCAAGTACGAGATCTACGGCATCATCCAGCAGCTGGCCAACCAGGGCAAGGGTGTCATCGTCATCTCCTCCGAACTGCCTGAACTGCTGGGCCTCTCAGACCGCATCTACACCATCTTCGAAGGCGCCATCACCGGTGTCCTGAACAAAGACGAGGCCAGTCAGGAAAGCCTGATGAAACTGATGACCTCCGCCCGCAAAGCCGCCGCCTGACCCTCTGGAATCCTCCAGAACCTTCCAGAACAAGGACTGACACAATGAACGCGCTCAAGAAGCTCTTTGGCGGCAACACCCGCCAATTCGGCATGATCTTCGCCCTGGTTGCACTGATCGTCTTCTTCCAATTCGCCACCGACGGCCGCACGCTCACTCCGGGCAACGTCATCAACCTCTTCAACGGCAACTCCTACATCCTGATCCTGGCCATCGGCATGGTGCTGGTCATCATCGCCGGCCACATTGACCTGTCAGTCGGCTCGGTGGCGGCGTTCGTCGGCGTCACCGTTGCCCTGGCCATTCGGGACTGGGGAATACCCTGGTACGCGGGCATCCTGCTCGGCCTGGGCCTCGGCGTCCTGATCGGCGCCTGGCAAGGGTTCTGGACGGCGTACGTGGGGATACCCGCGTTTATCGTGACGCTGGCCGGCATGCTCCTGTTCCGCGGCTTCAACCAGTTCGTCGGCAAGTCCAACACCATTCCGGTCCCCGCCGACTTCCAGTACATCGGCTCGGGCTACCTGCCGGAAGTTGGCCCGAACACCGGCTTCAACAACCTCACCCTGTTGCTGGGCATCGCTGCCGTCGCGTTCGTCGTCGTCGGTGAACTCCGCGCCCGCCGCACTGCCAAGGCGCTCGGCGCAGAGGTACCCGAGGGCTGGGTGATGGGCACCAAGCTGGCCCTCATCTGCGGCGCCATCCTCTACGCCACGTACCTGTTCGCCACGGGCCGCCCAGGCACGTCCTTCCCGATCCCCGGCCTCATCCTGGCCGTGCTGGTTCTTGTGTACGGCTTCATCTCCTCCAAGACGGTCGTTGGCCGCCACATCTACGCCGTCGGCGGCAACCGCCACGCTGCAGAGCTTTCCGGTGTGCAGTCCAAGAAGGTCAACTTCCTGGTCATGATGAACATGGCCATTTTGGCCGGCCTGGCCGGCATGATCTTCGTTGGCCGCTCCACCGCTTCCGGCCCGTTCGATGGCGTCGGCTGGGAACTCGATGCCATTGCGGCTGTCTTCATCGGCGGCGCGGCGGTGACCGGCGGCGTCGGTACCGTGATCGGTTCGATCGTCGGTGGCCTGGTGATGGCCGTCCTGAACAACGGCCTGCAGCTCCTCGGCGTCGGCGCCGACCTCACCCAGATCATCAAGGGCCTGGTCCTCCTGATCGCCGTGGCCTTCGACGTCTACAACAAGAGCCAGGGCAAGCGGTCCATCATCGGCCTGCTGACCCAGAACTTCAACCGCCCCAGCGGCGGAGCCCCGCTTCAGCCCGATGAAGTGACCTCGACCAAAGAAACCATCGCCCGGGAAGCCTGAGCACCGACCGCTCCCCGGATGTATTTCCCACCCCTATAGAAAGTGAACCAAGCAATGCGAATGATTGGTAAAGCAGGAAAGGCGGCAGCAGTCGCTGCCATTGCGGCACTGGCGCTGACAGCCTGCGGCCGTTCCGACACCGGCACCACGGGCGGTGGCACCGCAGGCGGCGAGGCTTTCCCCAAAGACTCCTCGATCGGCGTCGCACTCCCGCAGAAGACCAGTGAGAACTGGGTCCTGGCGGAAAAGCTGTTCAACGACGGGCTCAAGGACGCCGGCTTCAAGCCGGACGTGCAGTTCGCCAACGGCGGCGTCTCCGAGCAGCAGAACCAGATCAGTGCCATGATCACCAAGGGCGCCAAGGTCATCATCGTCGGCGCGATCGACGGTGCACAGCTGGGCACCCAGCTCAAGCAGGCCAAGGACGCCGGCGCGACCATCATCGCGTACGACCGTCTGCTGCTGAACACCGAGAACGTGGACTACTACGTGGCCTACGACAACTTCAAGGTGGGTGAGCTGCAGGGCCAGGCACTCCTTGAAGGCATGCAGAAGAAGAAGCCGCAGGGCCCGTACAACATCGAGCTCTTCGCCGGTTCCCCGGATGACGCCAACGCGAAGGTCTTCTTCGACGGCGCCATGAGCGTGCTCCAGCCCAAGATCGACGACGGCACCCTCAAGGTGCTTTCCGGCCAGACCTCGTTCGGACAGGCCGTCACCCAGGGCTGGAAGGCAGAAAACGCCCAGCGCCGCGCCGACACGCTGCTGACCGGCAGCTACGGCAGCGCTTCGCTGGACGGCGTGCTGTCCCCGAATGACACGCTGGCCCGGGCTGTCCTGACTGCCGTCAAGGGTGCCGGCAAGCCGCTGCCCGTCATCACCGGCCAGGACTCCGAGGTTGAATCCGTCAAGTCCATCATGGCCGGCGAGCAGTACTCCACCATCAACAAGGACACCCGCAAGCTCGTAGAGCACGCGATTGTCATGGTCAAGGACATCCAGGCTGGCAAGAAGCCCGAAATCAACGACGACAAGTCCTACAACAACAAGGTCAAGACCGTTCCGGCCTACCTGCTGGAGCCGGTTATCGTGACCCAGGAGAACGTTAAGACGGCGTACGTGGACGATCCGGTCCTCGGACCGATCACCAAGTAGCGCCACTGACGGCGTAAAGCCAGAGTAACGCCAGACGCTGCACCCAAGAGCCCCGGCTCCCCCGCAAGGGAGGGCCGGGGCTCTTGGCGTCCCCACCCGACGCTCCCTCACCTTCCGCACGCCCCCACCCGACGCTCCCTCACCTCTCGCCGCCTCCCACCCGACCCTCCCTCACTATTCGCACGCCCCCACCCGACGCTCCCTCACTATTCGCCGCCTCCCACCCCACGCTCCCTCACTATTCACACGTCCGTGCTTCACAGCGCATACATAGCTTCGGCTGGCCCTCCGCACAGCGCCATGGACAACAGTGGAAGCTGAAGCCGGCCATCCCGCCGGCACATGATCTCAAGGAGACAGGTGAGCGTTCTCGCCCGGAGTGTAGGCAATGCCTTCAGAAACAAGGTCAGGACGGCCGCCGTCGTGGCCGTTCTTGCTGTAGCAATCGGACTGGCCCTGGCCATGCTTGTGGCCAACCAGGCCGTGGGCGCCAAAGTCCAGGAGCTGAACGCGTCGGTGGGGACAGTGCTCACCGTCAACCCCGCCGGCGGCCAGGGTTTTGAGGGCGGCGGCGAGCCGTTGACGGCGGCACAGGCCGCGACGGCTGCCGGCGTACCCAACGTGACCGCCGTCGTCGGAACCAAAGCGCTGCGGCTGCGCAACGCCACCGAAGCAGCGGCCCAGACGGCGGCAGGCCAGACAGGCGGCCCGGGTGGGGGTTTCGGCGGTCCCGGCGCACAGTCCACCACGACGCTCACCACGAGCCTCACCGCTGCGGTCGATGCCGGTACACTCGGCAACCGCAACCAGGACACCGGTACAACCGGTACAACGGGAACCACGCAGCCGGTGCGGAGCCTTCCCATCACCGCGACCGGCATCGGGGCCGAGGTGGACAGTACCGGCAAAGCGCTTAAGCTGACCGAGGGTACCGGTCTCGGCGACTACACCGCTTCCTCCACCAAGGCGCTGCTGGGCACCACCCTCGCCGAGAAGAACAACCTCGCCGTCGGGTCAACGTTCACGATCAACAGCACCACGTTCACTGTGGCGGGACTGTTCGACGCCGGTACGGCCTTCGGCAACAACGCGCTCTACGTGACCCTGCCGGCGGCCCAGACGCTCGCGGAACTGCCCGATGAACTCTCCACCATGATCGTCACCGTCAACAGCATGGAAAACGTGGACGCTGCCAAATCTGCGCTGCAGGAAGCCCTCGGGTCGGATCAGGCCGATGTCACGCAGGGCCAGCGCAACCTCGAAACCGCCGTCAGCTCGCTGGACAGTGTCAAGAACATCTCCTTCGTTGCGTTTGTTGCCGCGCTCGGGACCGCCGGCCTGATCATCCTGCTGATCATGGTGATGCTGGTCCGCGAGCGCCGCCGGGAGATCGGCGTCCTGAAGGCGATCGGTGCACGCAACCGCACCATCGGGCTCCAGTTCGTCCTGGAGGCATTGGTTCTGGTGGCACTCGGCAGCGTGGTGGGAGCCGCGATCGCTTCCTTTGCCAGCGGCGGAATCGCCAGTGCTCTGGTCAGTTCAAACACCAGCAC